>CAYNLL010000114.1:0-8916 GCA_964398015.1 uncultured Opitutaceae bacterium
GAATCCGAGGATGTCCTGGTTCGAGTCCCTGTAGCCCATGCCGCGGCCGATGCCTGTCTCGTAGCCCGAGGTCGAGCGTGAGAGGTTGAAGGTGGCCATGCACTGGACCTGGTTCCAGACGTTGACGGTGCGCTGCAGGTGCTTGTTGGGGACCTGTGTCGCCTGGTACGCTGAGAGCAGGTCCTGCCAGCGGCGCCCCAGGGAGGCGAAGGAGGCGTCGACGACGGCCATGTCGGAGTACTTGCGGAGGATGCCGCGGCCCTTCGTCTTGTTCATGACGAACGGGGCGTCGAACTTCGGCAGGTCCCCCTGCTCGACGTAGGCGAGGACGAAGGCGAACGTCTCCGTCGCCCCGGGCTTGAGCGCGAGATCGACCTGGTGTGCGCCGACCGGGTTCCAGCCGTGCGCGTGGCTGTTGGTGCACCTGCCCGCTATGACCGCCCGGGGGTCGTGGAGCCCGTTGTGGACCCCCACGAAGGCGTCCCTCGAGGTGTCGAAGCCGGCGACGTCGCGCGTGCAGCCGAACAGCGTGTAGTGGTTGCGCCGCTCCCGGTACTCGGTCTTGTGGTAGATCGCCGCGCCCTCCACCTCGACCTCCCCGATCGAATACGTGCGCTGGTAGTTGGTCATGTCGTTCAGCGCCTCGTAGAAGCAGAACTCCACAAAAGAGAACAGGGACAGCTTCTGCGCGCTCTTCGAGGTGTTGCGCACCTCCACCTTCCATATCTCCACGTTCTCGTCCGGCGGGACAAAGATGAGCTGCTCCACCTCCACGCCCCCCTTGCGCCCCTTGATGCGGGTGTAGCCCAGGCCGTGCCTGCACTCGAAGGCGTCGAGCGTGGTGCGCACCGGCTTCCATCCCGGATTCCAGACCGTCTTTCCCTGCTTCACGTACAGGAAGCGCCCGTCGTTATCCATCGGGTTGTTGTTGTAGCGGTAGCGCGTGAGGCGCCGCAGCCGCGCGTCCTTCCAGAACGAGTACCCGCCGGCCGTCTGGGTGCAGAGGCCGAAGAATTCATCCTGCCCGAGCATGTTGATCCAAGGGAGCGGAGTGTCGGGGCGGGTGATGACGAACTCGCGGTTAGTATCGTCGAAATAGCCGTATTGAGCCATGGGAAGGGGGTGGGTGTGGAAGTTCCTTGCGATGGAAACGGGCCCGCGCCGGGGATCGCCTCGAGAAGGCCTGCGCCGCCGACGGGACGCGGGGTCCGGCACCAAATCAACGGGCCCCGTGGCGCGTTTGCAAGCCCCGGAAGTCCTGGCGAATGCGGGGGGCCCCCGCGCTCACCACGATGGGTGCCGGACCGCGATGCCTGCGGCCTCGAGGCCGCGCCTGACGCGAAAGGCGAACTCGACGGCCCCCGTGCTGTCGCCGTGGATGCAGATCGTGCCCGCGGCGACGCGGACCTCGGCTCCGCCCACCGCGCGAACGCTGCCCTCCCGAGCCAGCCCGACGGCCTGCCTTGCCGCGTCGTCCGCGTCGGCGATGACCGCGCCGGGCTCCGTGCGGGGCACCAGCGTTCCGTCCGGCCGGTAGGCCCTGTCGGCAAAGGCCTCGCCCAGGACCTCCAGGCCCGCCGCCCGCCCGGCCGCGACGAGCTCGCTCCCGGCCAGGGCGAACAGCACCCAGCGCGAGCCGCAACGGCGGCTTTCTCCCGCGAGGGCCTCGGCCACGGCGCGCGCCAGCGCCTTGTCCCTGGCCGCCATGTTGTAGAGGGCGCCATGAAGCTTCACGTGCCCGACGCGCGCGCCGAGCCCGGCGGCCGCGTCCACAAGGAGACGCGTCTGGCCAACGACCAGCTCGGCGGCCTCGGAGGGCGTGATTGGCAGCTCCCGGCGCCCGAAATGCCCGCGATCCGCGAAACCGGGGTGCGCCCCGATCGCGGCCCCGTGGCGGAGGGCGAGCGCCACCGTCGCCCGCATGGTCCCGAGGTCGCCCGCGTGCGCCCCGCAGGCGATGTTCACGGACGAGACGAGCGGCACGAGCTGCGCCTCCGAGGCAAAGCCCTCCCCCACGTCGGCGTTCAGGTCGATGGAGGCCGGCGGGTTCATGCGCGACGCATCTTCCCGGCAATCCCCTGTCGGAGAAGCCCGAGCTGGTGCTCCTGCGTTCGGGAAAGCGCATGCGCCTCGGCGACGGAGGCGGCGACGAACCTGACACCGTCGCCAGGCGCGAGCTGCGCGAGAAGGGACAGGTCAACGGCCGCCACGTGGGCCACCCGCGGGTACCCCCCCAGCGTCTGGGCGTCGGCCATGAGGACGATGGGGTTGCCGTCGGGCGGCACCTGGACCGTGCCCGGCGCGACGGCTGCCGAGAGCAGGTCGTGGCCGGACAGGCGGGCGAGCCTGGCGCCCTCCAGGCGCATCCCCATGCGGTCCGAGCGGGCCGTGACCCCAAACCTGCCCGCGTAGAGCGCGTCGCCGAAGTCCGCAGCGTGAGCCCCCGCGATCGCGCGGACCGACGGCTCCCGGGAGTACTCGGGAAGCATGCGCTCGTCGATGCTCCAGTGCCCCGTGGGCCGGGCGGCGGACGGGCCGGTGCCCAGGACGTCGCCGTCCCTGAGTGCGCGCCCGTGGAATCCCCCGATCCCGGCGGCCAGGAACGTGCCCGCCCCGCCGAGCACGCGCTCGGCCTCGAACCCGCCGGACACCGCGAGGTAGCAGCGGCAGCCCTCGATCCGTCCCCCGAAGCGCAGGCGCTCCCCCTTCTCGACCCGCACGGGCCTCCAGGAGGGGACGCCCTCAAAACGCGCGCCGCAGGCGGCGAACCATCCGGCCTGCGCGAACTCGAGCTCGGGACCCGACAGGGTGACCTCGAGCGCCGGGGCACCCTCGGGGTTGCCGACCAGCAGGTTGGCGATCCTCAGCGCGAACGGATCCACGGCGCCGCCGAGCGGCACGCCCTCGGAGCGAAGGCCCCTACGGCCCAGGTCCTGGACCGTGGTGAGCATCCCGGCCCGGATCACGTTCACTTCCATGAGGCAAACTCCTCCGCCGACATCGGCCTGAACCTCACGGCGTCGCCGGTGGCGAGCAAAGCGGCGGGGGTCTCCCCCGGGCGGAAGAGGGAAAGGGGGGTCCGCCCGATGATCTGCCAGCCCCCCGGCGAGGCGATCGGGTAGACGCCGGTCTGCGGACCCCCGATGCCGACGGAGCCCGCGGGGACCCTGGGGCGCGGCGTGTCCCGCCGGGGCGTGCTCAGCGGCGCCGGAAGTCCGCCAAGGAACGGGAAACCCGGCGTGAAGCCGATCGCATGGACGAGGTAGTCCGTCCCCGAGTGCAGGGCGACCACGGCGTCCTGCGCCATCGCGCAGCGCTGCGCAACGTGGCCCAGGTCGGGTCCGAACTCCCCCCCGTAGCACACGGGGATCTCTACCTGGCGGCCCGGCGGAGGCGCTCCCCCCGCCGGGCCGCGCGCGGCGCACGCCTCGATGAAGCGGCAGACGAGGCCGTAGGCGTCCTCGCCCTCCTCGGCGAACTGCAGCGGGTCGTAGAACACGGTGACCGTCGCGTAGGCGGGAACGACCTCCACGATGCCCCTTCCCCTCGCCTCGGAAACGGCCGTCGCGAGCGCCAGCACGGAGGCGAGCCCCGCCGCGTCGATCTGCACGTCCAGCGTGGCCACGACCGCCGAATCGCCCAGGGGCTCGAGCTTCATCCTCGGGGTCAGCCGGCGCGCAGGAGCTTCTCCGCGTGCGCCAGGGCGCTCCTCGCGTTGCGGTCGCCGAGCATCCGGGCAAGCTCCGCCACCCTCGCCTTGCGGTCCGCGTGGATGGGCTCGATCGCCACGAGGGCGCGCTCGCCCGACTGGTCCTTTGAGACGACGAAGTGGTTCGCCGCGTGCGCCGCCACCTGCGGCAGGTGGGTGACGCAGAGGACCTGGTGGCGCTCGGCGATCGCGGCCACGCGCTCGCCGACGACGCTGCCGATCTCGCCGCCCACGTTCGCGTCGACCTCGTCGAACACGAGCACGGGAACGGAGTCCAGGTCGGCCAGCACGGCCTTGAGCGCGAGCATCACCCGGGCGAGCTCGCCGCTCGAGGCGATCCGGCTTAAGGGGAGCGGCGCCTCGCCGACGTTCGGGGAAAAAAGGAACTCGCAGCCGCAGTCGCCGCTCGGGCCGAGCCCGGGCTTCTCCGTGATCGACACCTGGAACAGCGCCTTGCTGAAGCCCAGGCCGGCAATCGCGCCGGAGGCGGCGCGCGCGAGGCTCTTCGCGGCCCTCTCGCGCAGCACCCGCAGCTCGCCGGCCGCCTTCCGCGCCTCGCGCGCCGCGGCCTCGATCTGGCGGTCGAGGCGGGCGAGCGTCCCCTCGATGTCGCCCTGCGAGGCGACGCGAAGCCGCATGGCCTCGCGCGCCGCGGCGACCGACCCCACGTCGGGCCCGTGGCGCCGGCGCGCCTCGAGCCAAGCGTTCATCCGCTCCTCGAGGGGTCCGAGGCTCTCGGGGTCAGCCTGGACGTCGCGGCCGAGCGCGCCGAACTCCGCGGCGAGCTCGCCGAGCTCCGTGGAGGCGCCGGCGAGGCGGTCGGCCAGGCCCTTGCTCGCCGGATCCACGGACTCCAGGCGGCGCGCCTCCCTCACGAGCGCCGCCACTCGGGAGACCGCGCCGTCCTCGCCGCCGAGGCCCGCCTCGAGGGAGGACGCCATCTCGGCGATTTCCTGGGAGCGGCTCATCCTCTGAAAGTCGCGCTCCAGCGCGGTAACGGCCTCCTCCGAGAGGTCGAGGCGGTCGAGCTTCGCGAGCTGGGCCTCCAGGAAGGCCAGCTCATCGGGCGACAGCCTCGCCTGGGACGCGAGGCGCTCGCTCTCGGCCTGCAGCTCGCACCAGGCCCTGTACCTCGAGGCATAGGCCCCGAGCGCAGGCTGCGTGCGCCCGAAGAGGTCCAGGAGCTCAAGCTGGCACGCGTCCTTCATGAGGCGCCTGGGCTCGCTCGGGCCGTGGAAATCGATCCAGCGCTCGCCGATGCGCAGCAGCGCGGCGAGCGTCGCGAGCCCCCCGTTGACCGTGATCTTGGGCGCGCGGTCGCGAGGGACCGACCTCTTGAGCAGCAGGAGCCCGTCCTCGCAGGGGGGCAGGTCCAGCTCGGCGAGCAGCGCGTCGATCGCGGAGGGGTCCCTGAAATGGAGGGAGGCCTCGACCTCGCAGGCCGCCGCCCCCTGGCGGATGACCGCCTTGTCGGCCCTTTCCCCCGCGAGAAGGCTCAGGGCGCCGATGAGGATGCTCTTGCCCGCCCCGGTCTCCCCGGTGACCGCCGTGAACCCGGGCTCGAAATCCACCGACACGCTCTCGAGGAGGGCTAGGTTCTGGATGCGAAGGGACTGGAGCATGGCGACCGCGCCGCGTGGGGCGTCCTACACGATGTGCCTGGGGAGGCCCGGGAGCAGCTTCTTTATCTCCTGAAGGGAATCCCTGTGGCAGACAAGCAGGGCGTCGGGGGTCTCGACGACCACCAGGTCCTTGACGCCGCAGAGCGCGATCACGCGCCCGTTGCTCACCGCGATGTTGCCCGAGGACCCCGCCGAGACGACGTGGCCCATCGTGATGTTACCCATGGCGTCGGGACTGACGTGCTTCGCCAGGGCGGCCCAGGAGCCCACGTCGTCCCAGTCGAATTCGGCGACCACCGTCGACACCGCGCGGGCCTTCTCGAGGAGGGCGTAGTCCACCGAGATCTTCGGCAGCGAGGGGAAGCGCTCGGCAAGGTAGCCGGCGGGATCCCCCTTGGGAAAGTCGCGCACGAAGGCCGCGAGCACGGGCGATGAGCGGTCGGCCTCCTCGAGGAACCTCCGCGCGCTCCACAGGAAGATGCCTGCGTTCCACGAATGCCGGCCGCCCGCGAGGTAGCCCCGCGCCGTCTCCCCGTCGGGCTTCTCCACGAAGCGCGTGACGCGAAGGAGCCGGCCCCCCACGGCGTCCCTCGCAAGCTCGGCGCCGAGCTCCAGGTAGCCGAACCCCGTCGCCGGGTGGGTCGGCTTGACCGCGAAGGTGAGCATGCCGTAGTCGGAGCCCCCGTCCGCGGAGGCCCACCGGAACGCCTGCGCCAACTGCCCGGCGAAGCGCGCCGAATCCCTAATCAGCGCGTCGGCCGGGAGGAGCGCAAGGATCGCCTCGGGGTCGCGCGCCCGCACTAGGGCCGTCGCGAGGGCCGCGGCCGGGCCCGTGTCGCGCTTTTCGGGCTCCGCAATGATCTGGCCGATCGGGAAGTCCGGAAGCGCGCTCCTGACCAGGGACACCTGGGCCTGATTGGTGAGGATCCAGACGTTCCCGTCGGCAACGACGCCCTTCAGCCGGAGGACGGCGTCCTCAATCAGCGTCCGCTCGGAGAAGAGCCGCAGCAGGTGCTTCGGCGTGGTCGACCGGCTCATCGGCCAGAAGCGCTCGCCGCTTCCACCGGCGATGATGCAGGCGTGGAACCGGGGGTCGGGTGTCATGGTGTTGGGCCCCAACACTCATCGGCGAACGGCCGCGCGCCAAGCCGGAACATCGGCCGGAAACCATTTCGCGGGCGTCAGAGGCGGACGACGATCTTGCCGAACTGGCCGCCGCGCTCCATGAGCTCGAACGCCTCGGCGGCACGCTCGAAGGAAAACACCTCGCTCACCACGGGCCTGATCGCGTGGCGGTCCACGAACGCGCTCATCGCCGCCCAGTCCGCCGGGCTGCCCATGGTCGAGCCCAGAAGGGAGACCTGCCGCCAGAAGATCTTGCGCAGGGCGACCTCGGGCACGTTGCCCCGCGTCGCGCCGTAGAAGACGATCCGGCCGCCCGGCGAGGCCAGGTCAATGAGGGTCCCGAATCCGGGCCCCCCTGCGCTGTCCACGATCACGTCGAACGTCCCGGCGTCTGCGGCCCACCCTTCCCGGTCGTACCGGAAGCCCCCCTTTGCCCCAAGGGCAACCGCCTTCTCGATCTTCCCGTCGGAGCTGGAGGTGACCCATGCCTCGTTCCCGGAGGCCACGGCGAATTGGAGCGCGAACAGGGCAACGCCTCCGCCGATGCCGGTGACCAGCACGCGGTCGCCCGGCCTCATCCGCGCCCGGGCGACCAGGGCGCGCCAGCCCGTGAGCCCCGCCAGCGGGAGCGCGGCGGCCTCCTCCCATGAGAGGTGCGCGGGCTTTGGGGAGAGCTGCGCGACGGGGACGGAGACCTTCCCGGCGAGCGTCCCGTTCCGCGGGAGCCCGAGGATGCCAAAGCCGGGGCCCTGCGCGGCCTCGGACGGACCCCAGTCCAGGCCGGGGTTGATAACGACGTCCCTGCCGACCCAGGACGGGTCCGCTCCCGCGCCCACGGCGGCCACCGTCCCCGCCCCGTCGGAGCCGGGGATGCAGGGGAACTTGAGCCCCGCGTACTGCCCGAGCTTGATCCAGACGTCGCGGTGGTTGAGCGCCGCCGCCCTCACCTCGACAATCGCCTCGGCGGGGCCCGGGACCGGGTCCGGGACCTCAGCGGCGGCCAGCCTGCCGACGGCCTCGATTCGCAGGGCGCGCATGGTCGTGGTCCCGCCTTAGACGTGGAGGACCACGTCCTCCGCCCTGAAGCGGACCTTGGGGGCGGCGGCGTACTTGTCATCGGCCGCGCGGTACCCGGCGGCGCCCACGCAGAGGGCGCCGTAGCCCTTCGCCGCCAGGCCGAGGATCTCGTCAAACTTGGCGGGATCGATGCCCTCCATCGGGCACGCGTCGACGCCCAGCAGCGCCGCCGACGCCATGAACACCCCGAAGGCGATGTACACCTGCCTCGCGCACCAGGCATCAATCGTGCCGCCTTTGCGCGCGTTCTCGACAAATCCCACCATGTTGTCGCGGTATGCCTTCAGGCTCTCGACGGTGACCCCGCGCACCTCGGCGATCCGGGCGATGTAGCGCTCGACGTCGGCGGCGTCCATGCCCTTGCGGCCGGCGAACACGACGAGGTGCGAGCAGTCGGCGGGCTGGCGCTGGCCCCGCGCCGCCGCGGAGAGCCTCTCCTTGGTCGCGGCGTCCTGGACCACGACGAATTTCCAGGGCTGCAGGCCAAACGAGGACGGGGCCAGGACAAGCGCCTGCTCGAGCGCCGCCCAGGTCGCCGCGGGGATCTTGCGCGCGGCGTCAAACTTCTTGGTGGCGTAGCGCCAGTGAAGTGCATCGGTGAGGGTCTGGGTGGGCACGGGCGTCATGGGCTATGGACCAGAACGAGTCGCGATGGCTCCATTTGTCAAAGGGCCCTGCGGAATAGGCGCCCGGCCAAGGGAAGGCGGGCGAGTATCGCCTCGAGTTCGTCGCGCCCCTCGATCCTGAGCATCCACAGCACGAGCGCGTAGGCGCCGACGCCCAGGGGGATGAGCACGGCCACTGAGGCCACGTTGGCGGCCCCCGCGCCGAGGCCGAGCGCCGGCAGCGCCCGCCGGCCTGCCGCCACCACGGCAGCCATGGCGGCCGTTCCGGCGAGGACCTTGGCCACGCTCGGCAGGAGCGGCGCAAACCGGATATGCGGCAGCTTCCGCACAAGGGCCCTCGAGAGCAGGATCGCCTGGGCGAGGATGGCGGTCGTGCTGGCGATCACGATGCCGACGACGCCGAGGTAGCGGATGAGCACCAGGGTGGTGGCGATGTTGATCACGAAATCCACCATCGCCACCCGCACGGGCGTGCGTGTGTCCTTCACCGCGTAGAACGCGCGGACCATGAGGTTGACCACCGAGAAGAACGGAAGGCCAACGGCCATGATCGCCAGCAGCAGGACCATGTTGCGGGCGTCGAGCTGGGTCACCAGTCCGTGCCGGAAGATCAGCTGCACGATGGGGCCGCTCAGCAGCGCGAGGCCGGCCGCCGCGGGGATGTTGATGATCAGGATCAGCCGGATCCCCTTCTGGAAATCGACCGCCATCGCGTCGAAGTCGCTCTTCACGGCGTGCCGCGCGATCAGCGGGTAGA
>CAYNLL010000115.1:0-8902 GCA_964398015.1 uncultured Opitutaceae bacterium
GCGGCGCAGGCCTACGCTGAACACCCCATGGCGGCCGCGGCGGGGCGGGTGTACCGTCGCCTAATGTCCAAGTCACTCCTCAGCATCCTTGCCCCGGCGGCGGCCCTCTGCGGGACCCTCGCTCTTTTTTCGGGCTGTTCCTCGGAGCCCGATTCCCATCTGGTCTCCGCGCCGCCCCCGGTCGCCCCCAACACGCCCGTCAGCACGACGATGACGACCACCACGACGTCGGCGCCCGTCGTCGTGGCCAACCCCGCCTACGTGACGGCCAACCCCGCCTACGTGACGACGACGAACGGCGTGCCCGTCACCAACACGATCGTGGTCACCCAGGCCCCGCCCGCCCTCCAGCGGGAGGTTGTGCTCGCCCAGCCCTCGCCCCAGTACGTCTGGATCGCGGGCTTCTGGACCTGGCGCAACAACCAGTACCAGTGGATGGCCGGCCAGTGGGTGTTGCCGCCCAATGGAAGCACCGTCTGGACCGGTCCCCGCTGGGCTCCGGAGGGCAACGCCTACCGGTTCTACGAGGGATACTGGAACTGATCCCGACCTGACGTTTAGCGATCGCCGGACCCGGCCCTCGGCCGCGCCCGGCGATTTTGCGTGTTTACCGCGGGTGGCTTATTGTCCCAATTAGGCGGATCCACCCCGCAACCCGCCACTGCCTTCTCCTGTTTGCCGCGCTCGCCGCCACGGCCTCCGCGCTGCACGCCCAGGGGGGGCCGCCGATGATCACGGACGACCCGGGGACGCCGGGCGACAGGCATTGGGAGATCAACGTGGCGTGGACGGACCAGCAGATGCCCGGGTCCACCCTCGTCGGCCTGCCGCTGCTCGACGCGAACTACGGGGTCGGCGACCGCCTCCAGCTCAACTACCAGGCCTCGTGGAACCTCGTGCGGGAGCAGGGCGAGCCGGCCGAGAGCGGGATGAGCGATTCCCAGCTCGCCGTGAAATGGCGCTTCTATGACGCCGGCGACACGGGGCTGCAGGTCTCGACCTACCCGCGGTACACGTTCGTGAACCCGGGCTCCGGATCGGACGAGAGGGGCACCGCCGATCCCGATGCGACGTTTCTCCTTCCCTTCGAGGTGCGCCGGGACTTCGGCGTGCTGGCCGTCAACGTCGACTTCGGCCACACGTTTAGCGCCGCGCAGGCCGACCGGGGGTGGATGGGCGGCCTCTGCCTTGGCCGCGAGCTGGCCAAGGGATGGGAGATCGACGCCGAGGTTCACGTGAGCGCCTCCGATGGGTTCGGGAGGAGCGAGACGATCGTCAACGCGGGCACGCGCTATGACTTCAACGAGCACGCGACGCTCCTGCTGGCCGTCGGGAAGGACACCGGCAACACGCTCGGCGACCGGATATCCTCGCTGACCTACGCCGGGATGCAGCTCAGGTTCTGACCCCGCCGCGTCAGGGCTGCGCGACACCGACCAGCCGGACCCTGGGCGTGCCCTCAAGGCCGACGTTGTCCTCGGCCTCCAGGATCACCTGGTCCCCCGAGAAGCGCAGGTCGTACGTCGTGACGAAGGGGGTGCGGCAGCGGCAGACCTGGGCCGTGAAGGTGTCGTCGCTGCTCCAGGCGCCCGTCGCCGCGACGGGGACCGGGGAGCCCTCGGCCGACATGACGACGCCCGTCGCCCAGACTCCGTACCCGCACTCGAAGCGCTGGTCCGAACCCTGGACGCGCACGTCGAGCGCGGTGGCTCCCCCGGCGTCCGCCGCCTCGAGCTCCACGGAGTCTATCTTCCGTCCGTTGGCCGGGAACACGAAGCGCTTTCCCGAGACACGGGCGGCGGTCGGTGAGGAATGCTGGCCGGCCTGCGTCTTTAGCGCGAGTCCTCCCAGCTTCTCAGCGAGCCTGCGGTCGGAGTCGGGATCCGCGGGGAGCGCGCCCTCCTTGAGGGCCGGCACGAGGTCCGCCCAGACGAGCTTCAGCACTCCGGGAAGGTCCCGGGTGCCGCTGGTGATGGCGACGACGGCGTCAAACTCGGGCATCACCACGCAGTACTGGCCGAACGCCCCGTCGCCGCGGTAGAAGCCGTGGGTGCAGCGCCAGAACTGGTAGCCGTATCCCTGGTCCCAGTCACTGTCCGGGTCGCTCCCGTTCGCCGTCTGCAGCGAGGTCGCCGCCTCCACCCACGCGGCGGGGACGAGCTGGCGCCCCCTCCACTGGCCCTTCTGCAGGTAGAGCTGGCCGAAGCGCGCGATGTCCTCGGTCCTGAGGCTCAGGCCGAAGCCGCCCAGGGAAATCCCCTGCGCGCTCTTATCCCACGTGGGGTCGGAGAACCCCAGCGGCTCGAAGAGGCGCGGCTGGAGATAGTCCCTCACGGTCTGCCCCGTCACCTTCTGGACGATCGCCGAGAGCATGTACGTCGCCGCCGTGTTGTACACGAAATGGGTGCCGGGCTTGTCCGGGACCGGGAGCTCGAGGAACACACGGACCAGGTCCTCCTTCGACCCGAAGGGGAAGGTCCTGAGGTCCTCGTCGCGCTGGCCGGTCACCATCCTGAGCAGGTCGCGCACCCTCATCAGCTTCAGGTTCGCGCTGGGGAACGCCGGGGCCTCGTCGGGGAAGAACTTCAGGACCGGGTCGCCGAGGCCCAGCTTTCCCTCCGCGATCGCGAGTCCGACCGCCGTCGAGGTGAAGCTCTTGCTCAGCGAGTAGAGGGCGTGGGGCTCCCCGGCGGCGTAGGGAGCCCACCAGCCCTCGGCCACGACGTGGCCGTGGCGCACCAGGATGACGCTGTGCAGGGCGTCAATCTTGCTCTCCGCGTCCTGCACGAAGCCGAGGATTGCCGCCGAGGAGATCCCCTGCTCCTCGGGCGAGCTGTGCGGGAGCCTGAGCGAGGGGTCGTCGGCGGCCCGGAGCGCGGCCAGCGGGGACACAAGGAGCGACAGGACGAGGGCGATTCGCCTTGAGATCATCGGGGATGGGGGGTTCTAGCCGGGCCGCCGCGGCCGCCCGGCCGTCGTGCGAATCAAGCCCCCCGCGCGGTGCGACTCAACCCCCAATTCCCGGGGGCTGCACGGCGCGCTACTGCCGCCCCGACGAAGCCGCCGCCCTGTCCAGCCTCCGCGACAGCGCCCCCGCCTCCGCGATCGGCGAGGAGCAGGCCCCGTTTGCGCAGAGGTAGGCCGCCGCGTGGTCGAGGTCCGGGAAGATCGACTCGCCCCGCGGCGGCGGGCCCGCGCGCCTGTCCCACGCCTCGACGAGCCTGTAGGTGACGGGGGCCCGGAGCGCGGCCGCGCGCAGCGCGAGCGCCGCCGGGTCGTCGCTCCGCCCGACGACGGTCACGTGGAGCGGCTCGGTGCGCAGCTCCTCGCACGCGAGCAGGAGGCCGCCCGTGTACGCGCCGCGGCTCGCGACGATCCCGGGGGCGAGCGCCCAGCTTAGAGACGACGCCGCGAGCGCGTGGTCGTCCGGGCGGCCCGTCGCGCGGCCCAGGAGGTTCGCGAACCGGGCGAGGGCGATCGCCTCGTCAAACTCGGGCTCCGGCGCCGGAAACGCGGGGACCCGCGTGTCGGAGCTCGCGTATCCCGGCGCGCCGCCGCGCGCAAAGTGCCCCCGGATGAAGTCGGCCGCCGCCGCCGCGCGCTCCAGCCACGCCGCATCCCCGGTCGAGGCGTAGAGCGCCAGGAATGCCGAGCCCATGGCCAGCGTGTCGCCGAGGTACGGGCCCGCGGCGTCGGCCTCGCCGTGGCGGAAGCCCCCGCCCGGGAGCGCCCTGTGCGCGAGGACCCAGCCCGCGGCCCGGACCGCGTCGTCGAGGGGCGCCCGCTCCCCGGTCGCGTCGGCGAGGGCGCAGAGGGCGCGCACCGCCCACCCGTTCTCCCTTGAGTAGAGGTGCGTGTCGATGCGCGGCACCCCGCGCGACCTCCGGGCGCGGTCGTCCAGGAGGAAGTACTCCGCGGCGTGCTCGCCCGGCACGAGGTCCGCGTCCTGGCTCGTGTAGAACGCCCCCTCGGGGCTCCCCAGGAAATCCCCCAGGTACCGGGCGATCGCCTCCGCGGCCTCGCGGTGGCCTTCCCCGGGCCACTGCGCCGACGCCAGGGCGTAGATCCGGAGGTCGCCGGCCTGGTAGCCCATGATCTTCTCAAGGTGGGGATGGTCCCAGTCGCCCCCCGCGGAGTACTGGTAGACGCCGCCCCACACCGGGTCGAGGAGCCGCCGCTGCAGCCCGAGCATGTCGCGCGCGACGCCCGCCGCCTCGGCGTCGCCCCGCGCCGCTGCGCGCATGCAGTATTCCACGTTGTCCGGGTCCAGGAACTTGTGGTCGCCGCTCCATCCGCCGCCCGCGTGGTCGTACCCCGAGAGCAGCCTCTTCCTGAGGGCCGCCTCGAGCGCGTCGCCGGAGGGCAGCCCGGGCGGCAGTCCCGCCTGCGCCAGCGAGGTCACCGAGGGGCCCGGCGAGGGGTCGTCGACGATCGCCTGGAGCATCGAGGCCATCTGCGCGGGGTCGAGGTACCCCCGGCGCCGGACGATCTCGCTCCCGTCGGCCGCAAAGACGATCGTCGCCGGCCAGCCGTAGTCCTCGTACCTGTTGGCAAGGTCCGGCCGCGAGTCCTGGTCGACCCTCACCGCGACGTAGTGCGCGCCCATCAGGGCGACGACCCTGGGGTCCCGGTACGTGGTCTCGTCCATGACGTGGCACCAGTGGCACCACACGGCCTCGAGGTCCATGACCACGAACTTGTGCTCGCGGCGCGCCGTCGCGAACGCCGCGTCGGACCACGGCTGCCACGCCACCGCGTCCGCGGCGCCCGCGGGGGCGGCGGCAAGCGCTGCGCACAGGAGAAGGACGCGTCTCATCCCCAAGGGATACGGGCCGGGGCGCCGGACGGATGCAGCCTTAGGCGCGCGGGCTCACTTGGCCCCGCCCCGCTCCGCCCGGAGCGCCGCCTCGATGTTGGGATTGCCCGGGTCAAGCCGCAGGGCCGCCTCGAACTGCGCGGTCGACTCGTCCCTCCTGCCCTCGGCCGCGAGCGCGCTGCCCAGCCCGAAGTGCCCCATCGGGTCGTCCGGCAGGTCCCTGACCATGGCCTCGAACACCGCCCGGGCCTCCGGGGCGCGCCTCTGCGCCAGCAGCAGGAGGCCCGAGCCCAGGCGCTGGAGCGGCTCGCCGCTTGAGAGGAAGCGGGCGGTGCCGAGTTCGCGCTCGGCGCCAGGGAGGTCGCCGTACATCAGGCACGTGAGGCCGGAGTAGCTCCGGTCGACCGCGCAGCGGTCCATCCCGTAGAGCACCGGGAAGGCGCAAGACACCGCGAGGGCCGGGACCCAGAGCCATCGGGCGGCCGTGCGGACGCCTCCGCCCCAGGCATTTTCCAGGGCCAGGACGCCGAACGCCGCGAGGAGCGCCAGCTCCGGCACGAACTCGAACTGGTACCTCGAGCACGCGCCGAAGAAGAAGGACAGCAGGGCGAGCGAGGCGAGGGCGGCCCAGGCCGCGGACGCCGAGAGGAGCACGAAGGCGCGGCCGGGACCCGCCGAGCGGACGAACACCGGCACAGCCAGCGCCGCCCAAAGGATGGGGGCGTTCAGCAGGGCCCCCGAGATGTGTTCGGTGCCCCCGTGGTTCGCCGGCAGCACGCCCGGCGGGGGCTCGTGCGCGAACGGAAAGACCCCCGACCAGCGGACCGCCTGGAAGAGGTAGAAGCGCAGGTTCGTCCCCACGTAGGTTGCGCTGAACGCGTGGAGGCGCGCGACGTAGACGCCGGCGAGCTGGTAGCGCATCCCGAAGTCGAGCGGGCTCCCGAAGCGCTCGGCGTTGTAGAGGGCGACGCCGGCTCCGCAGAGGGCGAGGGGGACGAGCGCCGCCGCCCAGGCCCGCGGGCTGCGCCGCGCCTCCCGCGACAGGAACGGGAGCAGCAGGATCGCCGCGCAGGGCAGGACGTTCGGCCGCGAGGCGAACGCGGCGCCCATCGCCGCGCTGGCGAGGGCCAACCACCCCACCGAGGCGCCGGGCCGCTCGTGCACCTCCCAGAGGCAGCGCAGGGCCACCGACACCGAAAGGTAGCTGAGCGCGATGGGGATCTCCCACATGTCGGCCCGGGCGAGGAGCAGGGGCGCATAGGACCCCAGCCCCAGGACCAGCGTCAGGGCGGCCATGGTCCAGGGCCTCGAGGCGGGGAACACCCTGCGCCTGACCTCCCAGACCAGCGAGACGTTCGCCAGGAGTCCGGCGCAGCACAGGAAGGCCACGGCGACCCAGTGCGGGACCCACCCCCCGGTGAGGACGTGCCACGGGATGAAGACGAGGAGCGCGGGAGCGATCCCGAAGTAGAGGTAGAGCCTCCCCCTGTAGTAGCTGAAGTCGTGCAGGCGGTACCCCGGGGCCTCCCTGAAGGCCTTGTTGGCGGCGGGATCGTACGGGTCGGCCAGGCGGGCGAGGGCCGCCGGCGCCTCCCTGTCGACGTAGAGGTGCCCGGAGAGCAGGCCCCGCGCGAGGAGGTTGTAGGCCGCGTCCCGGGTCTCGGCGTTGCCGCGGTCCGTGACCCCCATTCCGCCGAGGAACAGGTAGGTCGCGACGACGACCACGAACGCGGCGGAGGCGAGCCGGAATTCCATTCTGGTGCACGTTTATCGTGCGCGCACCGCCGGAGTGCAATCCCGGTCCCCGCCGCGCTAGCGGTAGTCGTGCGACCCCTGCGCGGGCAGCCCCAGGTCGGGCATGCCGGTGATCTCGTCGGCCATCACGTGGATCACGCCCTTCTCGTTCTGCAGGCGCCCGGCGATGACGAGCGCGGGCTCGAGGTTGATGACCAGCCGGCACTCCTCGAAGAGCCGCGGGCGCACGATCGCGTTCGCGAGCCCGGTCTCGTCCTCCAGCGTGATGAAGCAGAACCCCTTCGCCGTCCCCGGCCGCTGGCGGGTGATGACCGACCCGCAGATCCTGACGCGCTCCCCCGGCCTCGCGTCGCGCAGCTGCGCCGCGGGGCGGACGTCCGGCAGCATCGGGCGCACGAGCTTCATCGGGTGCGCCCCGGTCGTCAGCGAGAGGTGCGCGTAGTCGGCCTGCAGCCGCTCGAGGAGGGTCATGCGCTCGAGGGGCGAGAGCGCCTCCTCGCCGGGATCCGGCTCCCGGCGGAACAGGTCGTCGCCGTCGTGGAAGGCCTCCACGCTCCACAGCGCCGACCTGCGGTGGCCCGCGAGCGCGTTGAGCGCCCCGGCGCCGGCCAGCACCCGGCGCTCGGCCGCGTTGAGCGGGGTCCGCCGCAGGAAGTCGGCCAGCGAGGCGAACGGGCGCTCCGCGCGGGCGGCGGCCACGGCGCGCAGCGCCTCGGCCCGCACGCCGCGCACCGTCGAGAGCCCCAGCCGGACGGCCGTGTCGGAGTCGACGCGGCACCTCACGTCGGAGGCCTGCACGCAGACCGGCAAAAACGCGACGCCGCGGCGCCGTCCGTCCTGGACGAGGCTCGCCGGCGTGTAGAACCCCATGGGCTGGCAGTTCAGCAGGGACGCGTAGAACGCGGCCGCCCTGTGCACCTTGAGCCACGCGCTCGCGTACGCGATCAGCGCGAAGCTGATCGCGTGCGACTCGGGGAACCCGTAGAGCGCGAACGAGGCGAGCGACTTTATCAGGTAGTCGACGGCGGGCTCGGCCACGCCGTGCTCCCTGAAGGCGACGGTGAGCCTGGCCTTCATCCGGTCGAGCCTCTCCTGGGAGCGCGTGAAGCCTATCGCCCGGCGCAGCTCGTCCGCCTCGGCGGCGCTGAAGCCGCCGAGCTCCATCGCGAGCCTCAGGATCTGCTCCTGGAAGAGCACGACCCCGAGCGTGCGCTCGAGGATGGGCCTGGCGCGCTCGTCCGGGTAGGTCACGGGCTCCTCGCCGGCTCGCCGCTTCAGGTAGGGGTTCACGGCGTCCCCCTGGATCGGGCCGGGCCGGATGATCGCGACCTCGACCGCGAGGTCGTAGAAGTTCTGCGGCTTCATCCGCGGGAGCGTCGACATCTGCGCCCGGCTCTCCACCTGGAACACGCCCACGGTGTCGGCCTCCTGCATCAGCCTGAACACGGCGGGGTCGTCCTTGGGCAGCCGCGCCAGGTCGACCGGCTGGCCGCGCTGGGCGCAGATGTCGATCGCGTCCTGGAGGGCGGCCATCATCCCGAGGCCCAGCAGGTCGACCTTGAGCAGCCCCATGTCCTCGATGTCACTCTTGTCCCACTGCAGCACCGAGCGCCCCGGCATCCTCGCGTTCTCCAGCGGCACGAACTGGTCGAGGCCGTCCGCGCTCATGACCATCCCGCCCGAGTGCTGGCCGAGGTGGCGCGGCAGCCCGCGCACCCGCAGGCAGGTGTCCAGGAGCGCTCGCATCCTCGGGTGCTCCCGGGACACCCCCGCCATCCGCAGCTGCTCGCCCAGCTCGAGGGTCTGGGGCAGGTCGCCCCCGTGGAACAGGCTCGAGAACCTGTCGAGGGCGTCCTCCGGGAACCCGAACACGCGGCCCACCTCGCGCATCGTGCTCTTGCCCCGGTAGGTGATCACGTTCGCCGTCATCGCCGCGCCCCTGCGGCCGTACCTGCGGTACACCTCCTGGATCAGCTCCTCCCGGCGCTCCCCGCTGGGGAGGTCCAGGTCGATGTCGGGCCAGTCCGTGCGGCCCTCCGAGAGGAACCGCTCGAAGAGCAGCTTGCTCTCGATGGGGTCGACCGCCGTGATCCCGAGCGCGTAGCACACCGCGCTGTTGGCCGCGCTCCCCCGCCCCTGGACAAGGGACCCGCGCTCCCGCGCGAAGGAGCACAGGTCCCAGACGATCAGGAAGTAGCCGCTGAACCCCAGCTTCGCGATGAGCGCCAGCTCGCGCTCGAGCTGGCGCCGCACCTGCCCCGCCACGCTGCCGTAGCGCTGCTGGGCCCCGAAGAAGGTCATCTTGCGCAGGAAAGAGTCCTGGGACTCGCC
>CAYNLL010000116.1:0-8787 GCA_964398015.1 uncultured Opitutaceae bacterium
CGGAGATCGACTTTGCGGTTGTCGTTGTCTGCAACCAAGGAGGGCCGACACCGGATAAAGCTGCTTCCATAGCATGCAAAGAGTCGCTCGATGAACAAATCCAAGAATTCGCTACTACGAAGGTCCGGTAATTATCCCCAAACCGGCTGGCTTTAGAGTAGTAGGTAATCCCCCACACAACCATCCCTCCGGGGATCCGTCCCCAAGTGCGGCGGACATTCAGCTTACGCGGCAGCTCAGGGAAGCGGCAGCCGCGGTGGATATCCCTCTGTTGGATCATGTTATCATCGGCCGGCGAGGTGCTGATCCATTGGGTCGAGGGTACTACAGTTTCAGGGAAGCGGGCCTGGTCTAGTTCAATCTTGACCCCTGATTTCCATGACATACATAAGAAATACAATGCCCTCGATCCTCACCGTCCGTCTCACAAAGGAAGAGGAAGGAATTCTCGCCAAGAGGTCCAAGCAAGCCGGAATGAAGAAGGCGACTTTCGTGCGGAAGCTGATCCGTCAGGAGGAAATTGTCACTGGTGCTGACCTTATGGCCTGGGCGGAGCGGCACGCAGGTGACCAGCGCCTTCGGATAACGCCTCGCAAATGAAACGCTGCCTCCTCGATTCTTCATTCATAATAGATTTGTTGAATGAAGTCGTAGCCAACGAGCGTGGCCCGGCTCGTAGCTGGATGGAAAGAAATACCCATGCCGATCTTTGGGTGTCACCGGTGACACATGCTGAGGTACTAGAGGGAGCCAACGATGCTGATGCCGTTCGTGATGCGCTGCGCCCCTTTCGCTGGCAAACCATAGGACGCCAGCACGCGGAACGGGCGGCATCAATTCAAAGTCGTTCTGCCAATCGAATGGGTGAAAACGACGCTTGGCAGGTGGCGATCGCCGACACCATGGACGCCGTGATCGTCGGCAACGACCCAAAGGCTTTCGATCGCCTGGGGGACCGCTACGACGACTACCGTCGCTCCTAGCGCTGCGCGCCGATGGCGCCTCCAATTTAAGCGCGATCTTTTATTGCACCTTGGACCGCAATAAATCGATAGCCAAGGCTTCGGTTTCAGGGATCCGTTCGGCCAGATTCCCTTTGGGAAGCAATGACCCCCACAACCACCCGAGTCGTGACCAGTCGCCCATAGGAGGGGACCGCCCACTCGCAAGGCTTCTCCGAGCACGTTCTCAGGACTCGCCGGGGGTGGCGCACGTTCCCCTCAAACCGCCCTGAAAAGGGCCCGCGCCCTCACTCAGGTTTCACCTTCACTTCGAAGAGCTTCGGCCAATTTTTCCCCGTGACGAACAGCCGGTCGTCAAGGGCATCGTAGGCGATCCCGTTCATGACGTCGGTGTCCCAGACGCGGTCCTCCCGCGGTAGAATCCCCACGAAGTCGATCGTTCCAAGGATCCTGCCCGTAGCGGGGTCGATCCGCAGGACGAATTCGGTCTTCCACACGTTGGCGTACAGTTCCCCATTCACCCATTCCAGTTCATTGAGCAGACTTACCGGCAGGCCGTGGGCCAGGACTGCAATCGTCCGCTTCACCTGAAACGTGGCGGGGTCGAGGAATTTGATGCGATTCGTCCCGTCGGTCATTATCAGGGAATGGCCGTCGGTGGTGAGTCCCCATCCCTCGCCCTCAAAAGAGAATTCGCCCTCAAGGCCCAGGGTCTTCACGTCGTAGATGAACCCGCGGTGGCTCTGCCAGGTAAGCTGGAAGACCTTGTCCCCGAGGACGGCAATGCCCTCGCCGAAATACTGGTCGGGCAGCTTCACCTCCTGCCGGACGGCGCCGGTCTCCAGGTCCACCTTGCGCAGCGTCGAATGCCCTTTGAGCCCGGTGCTCTCGATCAACACGCCGTTCCAGAAGACGAGACCCTCGGTGAACGCCCCGCGATCGTGCGGCCACGCCTTCACCAGCGAATAGCCGACGGTAGCAATGGAGTCGGTGGCCGGCCCCGGATCGCCCGGCGCTGCCGACGCCTCCGTCGCCCTCCAACAGGCCAGCGCGACCACAAGAGAGGCAACGATCCTTCGCCACGGGCGCCGCGGCGTCTCCGCCCCGTTTGTTCGTTCCATCCTCAAGGGTAGCCGTCAACCCAGCCGAAAGTCGCGTCCATTCTTGCCGCGCCGAGCCTCCCATTGACCGCTCTTTCGCGGACAACACTCTTGGTATGGCCGCATCTTCCGCACGGCCGCCAGAGAGCGGTGGCCATCACCGGTCATGATAGCGCCAATCAGCGCGCGGCGTGGCCCGGCGGGCGCATAATGCGCAGGTCGCCCCCGAATGGATTCAGGTCTCTGTTGCTCCGCCCTAGGCTCTACTCCTTCCTCATTAATCCTTTGCCTGCCCGTGAGGCATGGCCCGGGCCATGCTCAACGGGCACGCCGGAAAAGCGCAGTTGGAGGGAGATTCCCGCCGAATCGAACGCAACTGTTTGGGCCTGTTTTGCTTGAACCATCCAAGCCGGGCCAATCTCATGCTTGGCCGGCTCCGGATGATTTTTACCACTTACTGGTTTCTCGTGTTTGTCGTGGTGGCGGTCGGTGGCTTTCACGCCGTGCCGGGCCCGCGCTGGCGATTGCTGTGGCTGGCGGCAGCCTGCGCGACGTTCCACATCCACTTTGCGGGTCCGGCGGGCGTGCTCCCGATCATCGTCCTGATGATCATCACTTTCCTAGCGGGGCGCACGGGGGACCGGAAGGTCTGTGCGTGGGCGATGGCCGTCTGCGTGTCCGCCTTGTGCTTTTACAAGTATGCCCTGTTTCTCATCGCCGAGCTGGTGGGGCCGCTGAGCCCGGGCCTGTCCGCAGGCCTTGACCACGCGGCCCGCGCCCTCATGCCGGGGGCTCCGCCGCTGGGAATCAGCTTCTTTACCTTCGAGTTCGTGCATTATCTCTTTGAGGTGAGGCGCGGCGGCGAGCCCATCCGAAGTCCCCTCAGGTTCCTGCTCTTCTCCATCTTCTTCCCGTCGCTCGTCGCGGGCCCGATCAAGCGGTACGCCCAGTTCCTTCCTTCGCTGGAGGCTGCTGCGAAAGCGCCTGCGTCCCTCCAGGAATTCTCGGCCGGCCTGATGCGCGTCGGCGTGGGCTTTGCGAAGAAGATTCTGGTCGCCGACCAGCTCACGCTCTACATCGACCGGTGGCAGCCCCATTTCTCAGAGGAGTCGCTGCTGGGCAGGTGGGTCATCCTCGCGGCGATCGCCTTCCGGATACTCATGGATTTTTCGGGTTATAGCGACATCGCCATAGGCTGCGCGCAGACGCTGGGAATCCGGCTGCCGGAGAACTTCAACTGGCCGTACCTCGCGCACAACCTCCAGGAGTTCTGGCAGCGGTGGCACATCTCTCTCGCCAGCTGGCTGCGGGACTACGTCTACATCCCCCTTGGAGGCAGCCGCCATGGATGGTCCCGGCGAATCCTCAGCGGCATGGCGGCATTCGCGCTGTGCGGCCTCTGGCATGGACCGGCATGGCATTACGTGGTCTGGGGCCTCTACCACGGCGCCGGCCTCGCCGTGTGCGTGACCTATGAACGGATTCCGGTCCTGGGCCCCCGCCTTGCGCTCGCCCTGCGCAAGGAGCCCATGGCGGGCCGCGCGCTGACTCTCGTGTTTGCGTGGCTGGGCTGGCTCGTGTTCTTTTATCCCGTGAACGAGGCCGTGCACATGGCCGGGCAACTCTTCGGTCAATGAGCGACGCTCCGCACACGCCGTCGCCCGCCTCGGCGGCCTGGATGCGCCCCGGGTGGTTTCTGGCCGGCATCGCGCTCGGGCTCACCGGACTGTCGTGGCTGGGCTGGACCTCGGGGCGGACGGACTACCACCCGCAGTACGCCCGAATCTACCCGGCGATTTCGCCCGAGACGAACTACTACCCGACCTTGGACGAGATGCTCGCCATCGTGCGCGCGCGCTGCCATCCCGGCCAGACACTGGTGGTCATCGGGGGCAACTCCATCCTCGAGGGCGTGTGGCAGCCGGTCGGCGACCTCTGGTCCGAGCACCTTCAGGAACTCTTGGGCGACCGCTACTGCGTCATCAATTTCGCGTTTCGCGGGGGATCACCCACCGACGGCGGCGCCGTGGTGGCCGAGGTCCTGCGCCGGGAGTATCCCCGCCAGATCTACATCGCCGATGAGGCGCCCTTCAACGGCGTCGAGTCCTTCGCCCACGAGCCGTACCGCTATATCTTCTGGCAGGCCTATTTCCGGGGACTGCTCATGGACGTGCCCTCCCGCGACCGCCACATTGCGGAGTACCAGTGGAACAAGGAGCAGCGCCGCCTCTTCGTGGAGTCTGCGATCAGCGTGTGGCTCGACCGTGCGCTGAACTACAGGGACTTATGGAACCGCGTGTGCTTCGAGGACTTCTGCACCGTGCCGTCGTACCTCGGCGAGTGTTTCCCTGCGCTGCTGCCCGCCCGTCGCCTGTTCAAGGACAACGAGCCGGACGCCTACAACCCGGCGTTCCTGGCGGTCAAGTATCCCCTTTCCTCGTTTGAGGCGGAAATGCGCATCGTCCGCGACTCGTCGGGGCAGTTCTACAAGCCGACGGACAGGGGCGGCTGGCAGCTTTCGCCGGCCAAGCACAAGGAGCTGGCGACAATCTACGCCGAGGCCTTCCCCCCCGCATTGATTCCCCGCACGCTCATTCTTGTCAGCCAGAACAGCCCGTATTACCGCAGGCGCCTGGCGCCCGAGGAGCTGGCCCGCGACGGGCAGGCCTACGACGACGCCGTGCAGCTCTGGCGCGACGCGGGCTATACGGCTATGGATTACGGAAGGGACTTTGCCGACGACGACTTCGGCGACCGGACCCACCTCTCCAAGACGGGGGGACGCAAGCTGGCCGAACTCGTGGCTCCGCAGGTCAGGGCCATCGAAAATCGCCTCCTCCCCTCGCGATGAAGCCAGGAAGCCCCATGACACCCCGGCAAGAACGCATGAAGGACACCGCCCGGCGGCAGGTCGGCGCGCTCCTTTCGCTGGCGGCCGGCGTCGCAGTCGCGCTCGTCCTCCACTACGTGCTCTACCGCATCGGGATCCCCGGCACGCCCTTCATCTATGTTGTCTTCTGATCCTGGGCCTACTTCTCCAGCCAAACCCTGTTGAATTCGTGGAAGCCGACAAGGGTCGTCGTCCACCCGTGCACGGCCGGGTTTATCGCGCTGACCTGCGTCTGGTAGTACAGGGGGATCAGCGGGGCATCGTCCAGAAGGGTTGCCTCGGCCCTTTGGAAGATCTCAAACCGCCTCGCGTTGTCGGAAGTGTTCGCCGCCTCGGCGATCAGCCGGTCGAAGTCCTTGTTGCTCCACCCCGCCCAGTTGTTGCCGCCTCCGGTGACCATCGTGCCGAGGAATGTCGACGGGTCCGCGTAGTCCGCGATCCACGCCGAGAAGGCGATCGCGTAATTGCGGTCCTGCTGGTTCTGAAACAGCGTCTTCGTCTCCAGGATGGCGATCGTGATGTGCACGCCGAGCTCCTTGAGCCACATGGCCTGGATCGCCTCCAGCATGCGCTGGGGAACCTCCGACTCGTAGCACTGCACCTCGATCGAGGGCAGTCCCCTGCCCCCGGGATAGCCCGCCTCGGCCAGCAGCCTCCGCGCCTCGGAGAAATCGTCCGAAATCGCGGAGCGGCACGTGTAGCCGCCGCAATCCGGCGGGGTCAGGCAGTGCGCGGCGGGATACACGCCCTTGGTCACATCCCTCGAGAGCCGCTCTCGGTCCAGCGCATGCGCGAGGGCGAGCCTGAGCTTGCGGTTGTCAAAGGGCGGGCGGGCCGTGTTGATGAAGAGGTAGAAGGTGCTAAGGATGGGGTCTATCCTCACGTCGACAGGGCTATGGGAGCGGTAGGCCGAAATCCGGGCCATGGGCAGCGCGTAGGTCGTGTGGAGTTGGCCCGAGCGGTAGTTGAGGTCTTCGACGTCCGGGCTCTCGAACGGGTAGAACTCGACCCGGTTCAGGCGCGTGTTCGCCGCGTCCCAGTACATCGGGTTCTTCACAACGACGACCCTCGCGTTTGGAACCCATTCCACGAGCGTGAACGCTCCGTTGCCGACGAGGTTGCCCGGGCGCGACCACTTGGTGCCCCTCTCGTCCATCCGGCCGTATTTCTCGATGGTCGCCTGGTGCACCGGCAGCCACGTGTTGTGCGAGGCCAGAGCAGGGAGGTACGGCGTGGGACGCTCGAGGGTGACCTCGAGCGTCGTCGTGCCGAGGGCCCGCACCCCCACCAGCGAGAAGTCGGTTATCCGCCCGGCGTTGAACGCCTCGGCGTTCCTTATCGGCCAGAGCATGTAGGAGTAGCCCGCGGCAAACGCCGGGCTGAGGATCCTGTGGAAGGAGTAGACGAAGTCGGCCGCCGTCACGGGGTCCCCGTTGGACCAGCGCGCGTTCGCCCGCAGGTGGAAGGTGTACACCTTGCCGTCCGGCGAGACGTCCCATCGCTCGGCCAGCGCCGGAGCCGCCTCCGATGTCTTGGCATCGAGCTTCGTCAGCCCCTCGAAGAGGGTGTAGCCGATCTGCGTGTCCATGGTCGCGTTCATGGCCTGGGGGTCCAGCTCGGCGGGCTCGGCGCCGTTTCCGACGAGAAGCGTCTGGGTGCGAATCCCGGCCTCGGTCGGCGCCTCGCGCCTCGCGCAGCCCGCAGCCGCGAGGAAGAGGCCGCCAGCAGCGAGGAAAAGAGTGGAGAAGGCTACCGTGCGCATCGTGGAGACGTTGGCGTCAGCCGCATGAAGCAGCTGCCGTACCGTGAGCCTCCGCGAGCGCCGCCATCAGTTTTCGACCAGGTCGAACACGTTTCCGAATGGATCCCGGAAATAGAGCGAGTTTCCCCTGTCCACGATGATCTTGCACCCCGCCCCCTTCAGGAGGCGCCTCGCCTTGGCGAGGTTCCTGACGTCGAAAGAGGGCGTCGGCGCCTGCGCCTTGGACGAACGGTTCACGTAGAGCAGGAAATGGCCCGTGTCGAACTCCAGGGACGACCGGCTCTTGCTCTTGAGCTTGAAACCGAGAACGTCCCTGTAGAAGCGCTCCGCCTTCGCCAGGCTGGTGAGATGGATCGCGACGCAGTTGTTGGACCGGAATCTCATCGTGCCGACCCCCAACCGCCTAAATGTGGTGGGGGAGAACGAACAGGAGGACAGCGAGGCAATGGCAGGTGCTCCCGCCGATGACCAGTGCGTTGCGGAACGCGTAGCTGTAGCGCACCCCGCGCAGGGGGGCGAGGAGCACACCGGCAGTGTAGCAGAGGCCGCCGGCGAGCAGCAGCCATAGCCCGCCGTGGGGCACCGCCGCGAACACGGGCTTTATCGCCACGACGACCATCCAGCCGGTGAACAGCGTGGCCACGGTAGAGGCCACCCGGTAACGGCTCCCGAGGACGAACTGAAGCGCCGCGCCGGCGGCGCAGAGCGCCCACACCACGCCGAAGAGGGACCAACCCCAGGGCCCCCGCATGTTGACGAGCAGAAAGGGCGTGTAGGTACCGGCGATCAGGAGGAACGCCGCGGCCCGGCCGAGCTTGAGGAAAAGCTGCCGTCCCCGGTCGGAGCGCCAGACATGGTAGAGCGCGTAGAGGGTGTAGAGCAGGAACAGGGTGAGGCCAAACACGCTGAAGCTCACCACGTGCCACGCGTCGCCGTAGATGCCCGCCGAGACGACGAGCAGCACCAGGGCGAGCATGCTCGAGGCAAGGCCCAGGCCGTGCGTGACCCAGTTGGCGATCCGCTCGCCGCGGGACCTGCCCCGATCGGCCATCTGGTCCTGCTCGGCGGCGTCGCCGCTCGCGCGGTGCCGCTGGACCGCGCGGTCCGCGGCCCGGTCGAGCGCGCGGATGAACCAGACGGGCCGGGGGCTCTCGAACTCGTCCTGGGTCCATTCATGCCCGTCGGCGTAGATGCTCCGCGGCATCAGGCAGGTGCCGAACGCCCAGTCGGCCAGCGGGAGGCAGAAGAACCCCGAGATCGACTCGTTGCAGTCGATGACCGCGTGGTGGCGAAGGTGGAAGCTGTAGGCCGGCCGCCAGAATGCGCCCCAACGCGGGTGGGAGATCAGGGGCTCCCATTTCTCGAGCGACCAGTGCTCGATGGCATGGACGAGCTCATAGATCGTGAGCGAACTTGCGAGGGCGGCGAAGCCCGCGAAGAACCACGGAAACGAGGGAAGGGCCCACTGCAGCAGGCAGAAGAGCGGCGTCAGAATGAGGGCGAACGTCACCAGGGTGTACCAGGGGAAGAAGGAGGCTTCGTGCTGCTCCTCCTCCAGGATCGGGTACTTGTTCTCGATGAACATCAGGCCCCTGCCGTCGCGCGTCTGCTTCCGCGCAATTCGGGTGAGGGCATGGTGCAGCGTGTGCTGCCGGTAGAACCTGCGAAGGAGGGGAACGGCCGGCTTGTGGAGCACGTAGCGGTGGAACACGTATTCGACGAAGCAGTTGAGCAGGCTCAGGGCGAAAAACGCCCCCACACCCTTCCACGGAGAGGCAAGAAACTGTGCGACCCAGAATCCCGGGAGGATGAACCTAAGGGCAACGAGCAGTGCGATCAGCGAGGCAAAGATCGTCGTGATGAAGAGGGGCAGCGAGAATGCCGGATGGTCGGGGTTTTCGTTCGGGGTTGTATTTGCCATTAAATTGGGGTGATCGCTACTCCGCGTTGGGGTGGGACCATCAGCCTGGTGAATGTTACTCCCGGCGCACACGCTTTACAAGCACCGTGCAAGCCCCTTGCAAGATGGTGGACCCTACTGGACTCGAACCAGTGACCTTTTCCATGTCAAGG
>CAYNLL010000117.1:0-8779 GCA_964398015.1 uncultured Opitutaceae bacterium
ACAAGCAGGACGAGACGCCGCGCTACCACGCGCGCGACGTGGCCGTGATGCGCGCCCGCCTCTGCGGCGCGCATTGCCTTCTCGGCTCCGCCACGCCGTCGCTCGAGAGCCACGCGAACGCCCTTGCGGGCAGGTACGGGCGCCTCGAGCTCACGAAGAGGGTCGACTCGCGGAGCCTTCCCTCGTTCACCCTCGTCGACATGCGCATCGAGGTGGCGCGCCAGCGCGGAGCGACGGCGCTCTCGCGCCCGCTCGCCGACGCCGTGCGGGCGAGGTTTGATCGCGGGGAGCAGACGATCCTCTTCATCAACAGGCGCGGGTACTCCTCCTCCATGCAGTGCCGCGCGTGCGGGAGCGTCGAGGAATGCCCCCATTGCAGCATCTCGATGACCTACCATCGCTCCGACGAGATGCTGCGCTGCCACCTGTGCGGCGAGCAGCGGCCGGCGCCCGTGCGCTGCCCGAAGTGCGGGGCGCCGGACATCCGCTGGAGGGGCCTCGGCACGCAGCGGGTCGAGGAGGCGGTCAAGCGCGTCCTTCCCCGCGGCCGCATCGAGCGGATGGACACCGACACGATGTCCCGCAAGAACCGCTTTCGCGAGATCCTCGGCGACTTCCGCAGGGGCAAGATCGATGTCCTGGTGGGGACGCAGATGATCGGCAAGGGGCTGGATTTTCCCAACGTGACGCTTGTCGGGCTCGTGGACGCCGACCTATCGATGCACATCCCGGACTTCCGGGCTAACGAGCGGACGTTCCAGCTCCTCGTCCAGGTGGCGGGCCGCGCGGGCAGGGGCGACACGGCGGGCGAGGTCGTGGTCCAGAGCTTCACGCCCCAGGCCGAGGCGATCCAGTTCGCCCGCCACGCGGACTTCGACGGCTTTGCCGCCTCGGAACTCGCTGTGAGGCGGGAGTTTGGCTACCCGCCCAAGCGGCACTTGATCCGGCATCTCCTTCGGGGCAAGAACCCCGACAAGCTCAAGTTCTTCTCCGAGCAGTGGGCGAAGCGGGTCCGGGAGGCGATGGGGGCGCGGGTGGAGGTGCGCGGGCCCGCGCCGGCTCCGATCGAGAAGATCCGCGACGAGTACCGCTGGCAGCTCTGGTACTTCGTGGACAGCGTGACGAAGGTGATCGGCGACCTCTCGGGGCTGCGCGACGGCTTCACGTGGCCCGACGACGTCGTCCAAATGCTTGATGTCGACCCCATGAATCTGGTCTGATGCCCGAGACACCATGCTGATCCACTCCGTATACTTCTGGCTTAAGCCCGGGCTGGCCCCGGAGCAGCGCGCGGCCTTCAGGGCCGAGGTCGCGAAACTCTCCGCGGTGCGCACCATCGAGAAGATCTACGTCGGCGGCCCGGCGACCGTGCCGGAGAGGAACGTGACGGAGAGGAGCTTCGACGTGGCGCTCACGATTGTCTTTCGCGACGGAGCGGCCCACGACTCGTACCAGGTCGACCCCGTCCACCTTGCGTTCGTGGAGGGCAACAGTGCGCTCTGGTCCCGGGTCCAGGTCTACGACTCCGAGGAGTGACGGGGAGCCTCAGCCAAACCTGAGTCTGCTCAGGCGCCTTGCGCCCTCGAGGCGCTCGCAGGCCGCGTCGAACAAGGCGAGGTCCGCGGCGTTCCGATCGAGGATGTAGGCGAAGTCCTCCCTGGACAGCGCGTACCGCTCCGTCCTCCGGTCGGGGTTGACATTCTCGATGGGGATGACGCCCACGCTCCTGAAGCCGAAGGTCTCGCAGAAATGCTCCATGCTGTCGCGGAACATCTCGCTGACGCCGATGAACTGAAACGCGTCGGCGGGATTGTTCGCCAGGTAGCGTGTCATCTCATTCTGCATCCACTCCAGGTCGGCGAACTGGCGGAGGCTCAGGCCCTGCTCGTGCAGCGCCCGGCAGCAGGCGTCGCGCATGTCCGGCGTGCGGATGAAATGGTGATAGTTGGAGACGAGCCTCTCCACAGGGTGCCGCACCCACGCGACCAGGCGGCGGTTGGGGAACAGGTCGTCGAAGGCGTCGGCCAGGAAATGCCCGTGGATGAAAGCGGTCCCCGGCGGGACGAGTTCGGCCCGGGCCTGGTCCCGCGAGAATATCGTGCCGTAGTTGAACCAGATCCTAGCGCCGCAGAGGCGCGCAAGGATGCGCCTGAAACTCGTACCGGCGCACTTCGGCACATGAACGCTCACGATCATTGCCTGAGATTGACGCAACCATGACAATTAGGTTACGCGGAGATTTCAGTCCTTGAGAAAGCGAAGCGCCCGGGCGGGGCACGGCGGCCGCGCCCGCCTCCCCCTAAGGGTGGCTGGAGCGCCAGGCGTCGACGTCGGCGGGAGTGTCGAGATCGGCTTCCAGCTCGGGAAGCGGAAGCGCGGCCACCGTGTTCCCGGGGCCGTTCAGCAGGCGCCGGGCGCCCTCGTCTCCCGCAAGTGATTCCAAATCAGCGAAATAATCACGACCGAAGATCGCGGGAGCCCCGTTTCGCTCGCCATAGAAAGCCGCGGCTATCCGTCCGGTCGAGCGGTGCAGCGCCGCAAGCTGTTCGATCACCGCTGCGGAAAGGGCGGGCTGGTCGCAGGGCGCCAGGAGCACCGCATCGAGCCCGGGTTCGGCGGCCCGGAGGGCCGCCAGGCCCGCGCGGACGGACGAGGCCAGTCCCTCGCGCCAGCCGGGATTGGCGACCGCGAGGACGGGCAGGCCGGCGATCTCCCGGCCGACGGCCTCCGCGTGGGCGCCAAGCACCACGGCGACGGGGCGCGCCGTCGAGCCCAGCGCAGCGTCCACGGCGCGGGCGACGAGCGACCTTCCGCCCAGCGGGAGGAGCTGCTTCACGCCGCCCATCCTCGAGGACGCTCCCGCGGCCATGATGATCGCCCCGATCCGGTAGGGTGCGGGGGCCCCCGTCGGCGCTTCAGGCATGGATGGGCAGCGTGCGCTCGCGCAGGGGGCGGCCGTCGCGGCCGGCCATGACGGACGCCATCTCGGCGATGATGCTGAGCGCGACCTCCCCGGGCCCGTCGGCACCGATGTCGAGGCCGACCGGAGCGCGCAGCAGGGCCCTCATGGGGGCCGTGACGGCGAAGCCCTCCGCCTCGAGGTCGGCCAGGATCCTCTCGGCGCGCATCCTCGGGCCCAGGAGCCCCAGGTAGGCGAGCGGCAGCGGCAGCAAATGGCGCAGGACGGGCACGTCGTGGCGGTAGTGGTGGGTCATGACGACGGCGAGCGACCCCGGCCGGGGCGCCACGCGCGCGACCAGCTCCTCGGCGGGACCCAGGACGAGGGCCGAGGCGCCGGGGAACCGGGCCGCCGTCGCCATCGCAGGGCGCGGGTCCGCGAGGGTCACGCTCCAGCCCAGGTCGATCGCGAGCCGCGCGAGCGGCCGCGCATCGTCGCCGGCACCGAAGAGGGCGAGGGCCGTGGGGGGCTCGATCTCATCGACGAAGACGCCGGTGCCTCGGGCGGGCCGGGCGCCCGGGAGCCTCGTGCCGAGCGGCTCGTGGGCGCTCTCCCAGACGACCTCCAGGCGCGTGGACCGGCCCGCCCGCAGGTTCTCGGCGAGGGAAAGGGCCCAGCCGGGACTGGGGGGCAGGGGCTCGAGCAGGATCCTGACGACCCCATGGCAGCCCATGCCGACGCCCCAGATCTGGTCGTTCTCCGCCGCCGTGTCGTAGAGCACAAGCTCCGGCGCGCCGGCCGAGGCCACGAGGAGGGCGTGCGCGAGCAGGTCCTCCTCGAGGCAGCCGCCGCTGATCGTGCCGACCCGGGGCCGGCCCTCGGCGATCAGCATCCTCGCGCCGGGACGGCGGTACGAGGAGCCCTCGACGGAGACGAGCGTCGCCAGCACGCTGCGGGAAGCCGAAGAGCAGAGGTGGCCGACGATTTCCTGCAGCTCCTTCATTTCGGACCGGCCAAGGGAGTCACATCCCTGTCAGGCCCAGGAGAGGTCCGTGCCGGAAATGGGGAGCTGGCGCACGCGCTTGCCCGTGGCGGCGAAGATCGCGTTGCAGACCGCTGGGGCGAGGGGAGGAAGCGCGGGCTCGCCGAGGCCCGTCGGCGGGTAGTTGGTCTTTAGGAAATGGATCTCGATGTCCTTGGGTGCGTCGGGGATCCTGAGCATCGGGTACTCGTGGAAATTGGTCTGCACCAGGCGGCCCTGGCGGATGTCGAGCGTCTGGCGCCACGCGGCGCTCAGGCCGTCGATGATCGAGCCCTGGACCTGGTTCTCGGCCCCGCTCAGGTTGATGATCTGGGAGCCCACGTCGACCGACGCGACGACGCGGTCGACCCTCAGGGCTCCCTTTGCGGAGACCGTCACCTCCGCCACCTCGGCGATGTAGCCCTGGTGGCTGAAGTAATAGCCCAGGCCCATCCCCTTGCCCCGGGGAAGCGCCTTTCCCCATCCCGACTTCTCCGCGACCTGCTTCACCACGCCGCGCATCCGCGCGGCGTTGTACGGCCGGCCGTGCTCCCCTGTGCCGGGCACCAGGTCGCGGTCCCCGAGGAGCGCCAGGTTGAACTCCACCGGGTCCTTGCCCGCGGCATGCGCCAGCTCGTCGAGGAAGCAGCAGATCATCCAGGCGTACGTGCAGCTTCCCGGGGCCCGCCAGGGCCCCTGCGGCACGCCGTTGTCGATCCGGCTGTTGAGCAGGGTGTAGTTCGGCACGAAGCGCGCCGGGTAGTCGTCGGGGCCCATGTTCGACCCGAAGGAGACGTGGTGGCTGCGCCATGCGGCCAGTGCGCCCGTGGCGTCCACGGCTCCCTTGAGGAAGTGAAACCCGCCGGGGCGGTAGTGGTCGTGCTGCAGGTCGTCCGTGCGGTCCCACGTGAGCTTTACGGGCAGCCCCATCCGCTGGGAGATCACGGCGGCCTCCGCGACCGGGTCCGAGTCCAGCCTGCGCCCGAATCCCCCGCCTATCCGCGTGATGTTGACCTGGATGTTCTCGAGCGGGACGCCGAGCACCTGCGCCACCAGGTTGCGCGCCGGGTCCGGGTTCTGGGTCGGCGCCCAGATCTCGACCTTGTCGCCCTGCACGTGCGCGAGGCAGTTCTGGGGCTCGAGGTTGGTGTGCGAGATGAAGGGATAGGAATAAGCCGCCTCCACGACATGGGCGGCGCCGGCAAACGCCTGTTCGACGTCGCCATCCCGCCGCGCCTCCTTGAGGCGCGGGTCGCCGGGCGCCGCCTTCGAGAGCTCCTGGGCCTGCCGGGTGAAGTCGTCCCAGCTGCTGTTCGGGTACCGGCCCTCGTCCCACTGTACCTGAAGCTCCTTTCGCGCGCTGAACGTCGACCACGTCGAATCGGCGACGATCGCCACCCCGGGGACAAGGCCGGTCAGGCGGTCCGCGGGCACGGTCCGGTCCACGATGAAGGCGTCGCGCACGCCCGGCAGGGACTTCACGTGGTCCAGGTTTGCCGACAGCGGGTGCGCCCCCCACACGGGGGCCTTCACGTAAACGGCGTGGACCATCCCGGGCCGCCTTTGGTCGATGCCGAAGAGAGGCTGCCCCGTCACGATCTTCGGGTTGTCGACGCCGCCGATCCTGGATCCGAGGAGCGTGAAGTCCTTCGGGTCCTTGAGCTTCACCGTTGCCGCGTCGGGCACGGGAAGCGCCGAGGCCCTCGCCACAAGGTCGCCAAACTTGGCCGTACGGCCCGTCGGCACGTGGCGCACCGCGCCGTCCTCCGCCACGCATTCCCCGGCGGGGACGCCCCAGGCCTCCGCGGCCGCGGCGACCAGCATGGTGCGCGCCGTGGCGCCCATCCGGCGCATCGCCGTGTAGGAGGTGGGGGTGGACGTGCTCCCCCCGGCGGACTGCGGCCCGAAGGCCGCGTCGAGCGGGGCAGAGGCCACCGTGACCCGACGCCAGTCGGCCCCGAGCTCCTCCGCGACAACCATCGGAAGCGATGTCTTGATGCCCTGGCCCACCTCGGGCCGCGCGGAGAAGACCGTGACGCTTCCGTCGGGCGCGATCCGGATGAAGGCGTTGGGGATGAAGAGCCCGTCCACGTTTTCCACGCCCGGCTTTGCGATCTCGGCCCCCGCCGCCCGCTGCGCATAGTACCCGAGCACGAGGCCCCCTCCCGCGGCCGCGGCGAGCTTCAGGAATGACCGCCTCCCCATTTCCTGCCTGAGCGCCGCGTTCATGACGCGCCCTCCTTGCCGGAGGCGAGCTCGGCCGCCCTGTGGATGGCTGCCCTTATCCTGAAATACGTCGCGCAGCGACAGAGGTTGCCCGCCATCGCGTCGTCGATGTCGGCGTCGGTGGGGCTCGGGTTCGCCGCGAGCAGCGCGGCGGCCGACATGATCTGTCCGGACTGGCAGTAGCCGCACTGCGCCACATCGAGCTCGCACCAGGCCTTCTGCAGCGGATGGCCGCCGTCCTGCGAGAGGCCCTCGATCGTCGTTATCTTGGCGTACTTTGCGTCAGAAACGGGGGTGAGGCACGACCGGGCGGGCGCTCCGTTGAGGTGGACCATGCAGGCCCCGCACTGCCCGATGCCACATCCGAATTTCGTCCCCGGCAGGTCGAGGGCGTCCCGCAGGACCCAGAGAAGCGGCGTGTCCGGTGCTGCCTCAACCTCGTGGGAGCGGCCGTTAACCTGGAGAGTGTATTTGCTCATGTGCGCGGCACCAAAGCCCGCCTACGTTAATGACGGCCGACCCGAAGTCAACGGGCCGCCGGATTATGCCGCGCCCGAAATGAAATTCCACCGCAGGAGGGCCGACTGGAGCTCGGCCTTGCGCACGGGTTTGGACAGGTAGTCGTCCATCCCCGCGGCGAGGCACTTCTCGCGGTCGCCCGTCATGGCGTTGGCCGTCATGGCGACGATCCGCACGGGGACCTTCCAGCTCGCGTTTGAGGTCTTCTCCTCCTGTCGGATCCTGCGCGAGGCCTCGTAGCCGTCCATCTCGGGCATCTGGCAATCCATGAGGATGATGTCGTAGGGCACCTGCCGCAGGGCGCTCAGCACCTCGTGCCCGTTGGCTACCGCGTCCGCGGTGAAGCCGAGGCCGCGCAGCTGCGCGAGCGCCACCTTCTGGTTCACGGTGTTGTCCTCCGCGAGGAGGATGCGCGCCTTGCGGACGTGGGACATTTCGTCACCCCCGGCATCCGCGGGCGCGTCGGCGGAGGGCTTTGCGAAGACGTGCTCCGCTGCAGCGCGGCCCAGCACGCTGATCAGGCAGTCAAAGAGCCGGGACTGCTTGACGGGCTTGACGAGGTAGGCGTCGACCCCGGCGGCCCTGAGCTCCTCCTGGGTGTGCATGTAGCCCATCGAGGTGAGGATGATCAGGCGGGTCGAGGCGATCGCCGGCTCGGCCTTGATTGCCCGCGCGAGCGTCATTCCGTCCATCTCGGGCATCTGCATGTCGAGGAGGGCGAGGTCGAAGGGCTTGCCCTCGGCCGCCGCCCCGCGCAGCAGCTCGAGCGCCTCGAAGCCTGTGGCGGCGCTGCCCTTCTGCATCTTCCACGCGAAGAGCTGGTGCCTGAGGATCTGGCGGTTGGTGGCGTTGTCGTCCACCACGAGCACGCGCAGGTCGAAAAGGTCGCGGAAATAGATCGAGGGGGCCGGCTCCGCGGGCCCCGTCTGCTTCTCCAGGCGGGCGTTGAACCAGAACGTGGACCCGCTGCCCGGCTCGCTTGTCACGCCTATCTTTCCCCCCATCATGGCGACCAGCTGCCTTGAGATGGCCAGCCCGAGGCCGGTGCCCCCGAACCTGCGCGTCGTCGAGTTGTCGGCCTGGGTGAAGGCCTGGAACAGCCGGTTCTGGACCTCCAGGGGGATGCCGATGCCCGTGTCCTTGATGGAGAAACCGACGACGACGTCGGTGTCGCTCTCGCTTTCCTTCGAGACGCGCACGACCACCTCGCCCCGCTCGGTGAACTTGATCCCGTTGCCGAGCAAGTTGGTGATCACCTGGCGCAGGCGGCCCGGGTCGCCGCGCAGGCGCCGGGGCAGGTCCGGCGGTATCTCGCTGGCCAGCTCGATGCCCTTCTGGCGCGCGCGCTCCGCAAACATGTCGAGCGCGCCCTCCACGGTCTCCACCAGGTCGAAGTCGAGGGTCTCGAACGCGAGCTTGCCGGCCTCAATCTTGGAGAAGTCCAGGATGTCGTTGATGATCGTGAGCAGCGAGTCCGCGGAGTTGCGGATCGTCTCGGCGAACTCCCTCTGGACCGGCGCCAGCTCCGTGTCCAGCAGCAGGCCCGTCATGCCGATCACCCCGTTCATCGGCGTGCGGATCTCGTGGCTCATGTTGGCGAGAAACTCGCTCTTGATGCGCGAGGACTCCAGCGCCACGTCCCGCGCCCGCGCGAGCTCGATCTCCGTCTCCTTGAGGCGGGTGACGTCGACAATCACGCCCACCGCGCTCCACCGGTTCGGCTCGAGCCGGGCGATCGACACGTGCTCGTGCACGCAGAACGTCTTCCCTCCCGAGATCACGTGGAACTCCTGGTCGTAGTCGGGCCTGTTGTCGATGAACGCCTGCCGCGAGCGCCGGGCGATCTCGTCCATCTCCGGCACGTTCTCCCTTGTCCAGAGCACCTTCTGCTCGGGGCCCGAGTCGACGCCGAAGATCCTCCTGTAGAGCACGGAGGGCTGCAGGTACATCTGCCATTCCAGCTGCCCCTGCGGATCGCCGGTCACATTGGCCTGCCAGAGCAGGCAGTCGGCGCCTTTGAGGATCTGCTCGAGCTGGACCTCGGTCCGCCTGCGGCTCTCCTCCGCGTCGTGGCGCTTCGTCGCGTCCACCACCACGCCGGCCAGGTTCCACGC
>CAYNLL010000118.1:0-8774 GCA_964398015.1 uncultured Opitutaceae bacterium
TCGAGTTCACCCGGATTTCATCGGAGGAGAGCGGGCCGCCCGCGTTGGGGCCGTACGTCGTCACCATTGAAGGGCACCCGGTCGAAGCCGCGGCCGCGGGCTCCAAGCGGAGGGTTGTCTACGCCCCCCTGGCGCGGCACGACCTGAGAATAGCGACGCAGTACTATATCAGCCTGGCCCGCGCCCTGGAGCCGCGTGGCGCACCCCAGGCCGTCTCGGTTCGCCTGCCTCCCGGCCCGGGCGGCGTTCCGGCCCAATCCGCCGCGGCGTCCTTTGATCCGCTCCGCCTGAGCCCGGCGCTCCACGTAAACCAGGAGGGCTACGCGCCCGAGCTGCCCAAGATAGCCATGGTGGGCTACTACTTGGGCGACGCGGGCGAAATGGAGATTCCCGCGTCGGCCGGTTTCTCGCTCGTCGACGCGCACAGCGGCGAGGCGGTCTTCTCCGGGATCCTCGTGCCCCGGCAGGACATCGGGTATCGCACGACCCCCGCGCCGTACCAGAGGGTCCTCGCCGCCGATTTCAGCGCCTTCAAGAGGCCCGGGGAGTACCGCCTGGCGGTGCCCGGCCTCGGCGCCTCGCTCCCGTTTCTCGTCGACGACGGCATAGCGATGGGCTTCGCGCGCACCTATGCACTCGGCCTCTACGAGCAGCGCTGCGGGGCCGCAAACGAGCTGCCGTTCACGCGCTTCGTCCACCGCGCGTGCCACACCGCCCCGGCGCAGGTTCCCGAGCAGTCCGAACCCCAGTTCGACGCCACCTGGAAGAGGATCGCGGAATACGGTGGAGCGCCAGGCGCGGACAATCCGCAGCAGGTCGCTCCGCGCCTCGTGAGCGAGGCCAGCCAGCTCTATCCGTTCGTCAGGCGCGGAGCCGTCGACGTCTCGGGCGGCCACCACGACGCAGGGGACTACAGCAAGTACACGATCAACAGCGCCGAGCTCGTCCACTACCTCGTCTTCGCCGTGGATTCGATCCCTGGCGTTGCGAAGCTGGACAACCTCGGAATCCCCGAGAGCGGCGACGGCATCAGCGACGTCCTGCAGGAGGCAAAATGGGAAGCCGACTACCTTTCAAAGCTGCAGGACACCGACGGCGGATTCTATTTCTTGGTTTATCCGAGGGACCGGGAATACGAATCCAACGTCCTGCCCGACCACGGCGACCCCCAGGTCGTCTGGCCGAAGAACACGTCGGCCACGGCCGCGGCCGTGGCCGCGCTCGCGCAGTGCGCCTCGTCGCCGCAGTTCAAGCTGCACTATCCGGATGCGGCCGCGAGGTACATGGGCCAGGCAAGGCTTGGCTGGCGGTTCCTCACGGACGCAATCGCGAAGCACGGCAAGGCCGGCGCCTACCAGAAGATCACGTTCTATGGCGATCGCTACACCCATGACGACGAGCTCGCGTGGGCTGCGTGCGAGCTTTTCCTCGCGACCGGCGATGTCGATTTCCAGAGAAAGCTGTTCGAGTGGTTCCCGCGGCCCGATAGCCCCGCGACGTTCCGCTGGGGCTGGTGGCGGATGTCCGAGTCGTGGGGAAACGCAATCCGAAGCTACGCCTTTGGGGCCCGAAGCGGCCGCGTCCCCCCGGGCGCCCTTGACGCGCGCTATCTCGGCCTCTGCGAGCGCCAGGTCCTGGCCGCGGGGGACGACGCCCTCGACTGGTCGAGGAAGAATGCCTACGCCACGCCGTTCCCGTTGGCGACGAAGGCCGTGAACGGCGCGGGATGGTACTTCTCCGTGGACCAGGCATCCGACATGGTGGCCGCCTATGCGATAGATCCAAAACCGGCCTACGTCGAGGCCCTGGTCGGGGCGATGAACTACGAATTGGGCTGCAATCCCGTCAACGTCACCTTTCTCGCGGGCCTGGGGTCGAGGCGCCAGCGCGAGGTGGTCGACCAGTTCGCGCAGAACGACCGCCGCATCCTTCCGCCCTCTGGGATTCCAATCGGGAATCTCCAGGCCTCCTTCCAGTACATGCCGAGCTATGGGCGTGAGCTTCGCGAGGCGTCCCATCCCGACGACAACGCCCCCTCGGGACCCTATCCCTTCTATGACCGCTGGAGCGACGCCTACAACGTCACCACCGAGTTCATCACGGTCAACCAGGCGAGGAGCCTCATGGTGGCCGCGTTCCTGGCCGGCCGCTCGAGCCCCTCCGATCGGCCGTGGAGGTCCGCCCGGGCGGTGATCAGCGTGCCACGGTCAACGGTCCCGCTCCACGCGCCTGTCACGCTGAGCGTCGACGTGCCCGGCGAGAGCCTGGCCCTCGCCCGCATCGTCTGGGAGGCCCGCGAGCAGGAGCCCGCCTTCGGCACGACCTACACCCTGACGCCGACCAGCAGCGGCCCGCAGTGGGTCGAGGCGGAGGTCGAATGGCCGGACGGCCGCCGCGCGTTCGCCGCGGACTCCCTCACGGCCGACAGCCCCGCAGTCGAGTGGATTGCCGGCGCCGTTCCGGCCGATGCCGTCCTCGCGTCGAGCGGCGGCGACCGGTGGAGCTGGGTCGAGGCGGACCCCGCCCCGCGCTCGGGAGGGCTCGTCCACGCGTCCAGCTTCTCGCCCGGCCTGCACGGGCACGGGTTCTCCGGAGCCAGCGCGACCCTCGTTGTCGATGAGGGCGACATCCTCTTTGCCTGGGTCTACCTCGATCCGGCCCACCCGCCCGCCGAGGTGATGCTCTCGTGGAATGACGGCGGGTCCTGGGAGCACCGCGCGTACTGGGGCGCCAATTCCATCACCTATGGAGAGAGCGGATCGGTCGGGCGGTTCCACGCCGGCGGGCTTCCAGCTGCCGGACGCTGGGTCCGGCTCAGCGTGCCCGCGCGCGCCGTCGGCCTGAGGCACGCCACGCTGAGCGGGATGGACTTCGCGCTGCTCGGGGGCCAGGCCGAGTGGGCCACGGCCGGACGCTTCCGCTAGCGCTAGGCCGGCGCCGGCAGCTGTTCAATCGCCGCACCCGCGGCATCTGCGGCCGGCACGAACGCGTCCGCCTGGACCACGCCCCTAATTCGGCCCATGCTCTCCACCACCCCGTGGGCGATCGCGTAGCGCGTGAGCCCCGCGATGTCGTGGATGTTGAGTTTGTCCATCAGCTGCTGGCGGTGCTTCTCGACGGTCTTGACGCTGAGGCTCAGCACGGAGGCGATCTGCTTGTTCACGCTGCCCTCGGCGACCATCTGCAGCACCTCCTGCTCCCGGCTGGTCAAGTGGTCGTTCCGCTGGGTGGCCGCCGTGCTCTTCACGTAGGACTCCCGGTAGAGCTCGAGCAGCCGCTTGAGGATCGACGGGCTGAAATACGCGTTGCCCTTGGCGACCTCCCTCACGGCCTTGATCAGCTCGCTCGCGGCCGACTGCTTGACGAGGTAGCCGGACGCGCCCGCCTCGGTGAGCTGGTGGACGTACTCGTCGTCGGCATAGGAGGAGAGGATCAGCACCCTCGTCGGCAGGCCCTCGCCGACGATCTGGCGCGTGGCCTCGAGCCCGTTCAGCATCGGCATGGCGATGTCCATCACGATGACATCGGGCCGAAGCTCCCGAGTCATCGACGTCGCCTGGCGTCCGTTGCCCGCCTCGCCCACCACCTCGATGTCCGCCTCGGCCAGCAGGAGGGCCCGCAGGCCCTGCCGGACTACGACGTGGTCTTCAGCGAGCAGAACTGATATTTTCTTCATAAAGGCTGGAGTAGGAGTCGGGATGAGGCGCCAGCGCCTCGAGACCGTTGTCGTCCCTGGGCAGGCGCGCCCGGTCCCTCGCCGGCGCGTCCATCGGGATCCTCACCCGAATACGGGTCCCAGCGCCTGGGGAGGAGTTGATCGAGAAGCTTCCGTTCACGAGCCGGACGCGCTCCTGCATGCCGAGAAGGCCGAGGCAGCCCCCGCCCCTTCCTCCCAGCTGCTGCTCCGCGTCGAAGGCGCAGCCGTTGTCCCCGACCTCCATGTTCAGGGCGTCGCCCGCTGAGGTGAACTCAATCCTGGCGGAGGTGGCCCTCGCGTGCCTGAAGATGTTGTTCAGCGCCTCCTGAGCCACGCGGAAGAGAACCTCCCCCCGCCGCTCGTCGAGGCGCGCCAGGAGCGGGTGCGAGACAAGCTCGGTGCGGATGCCGGTCTGCTTCGTGAAGACAAGGATGTGGGCCCGCAAGGCCGACTGAAGGCCCAGGTGATCGAGCATCGCCGGCCGGAGCTCGCGCGCAAAGCGGTGCACCGTCTCCATCGTGCGCTCCAGGAGAAGCTCCGCCTCGGCGACATTGCGCTGGAACGAGGGATCGGAGATGACCTGCCTCTTCAACATCGCGATCGTGACATTGATGGCGGTGAGCGCCTGGCCGATCTCGTCGTGAAGCTCGCGGCTGATGCGCTTGCGCTCCTCCTCCTGCGCCGAGAGCACCTGGGCGGAGAGGTCGCGCAGGTTGGATTCCATCGCCCGGGCATCGTGGTACAGCTGGATATAGTGGTCCTTGCTCGCCTGCATCGCAGCCTCCGCCCTTTGGTGGTCCGCAATCTCCTCCTCGAGCTCGGCATTGCGCTGGGTGAGCGCCTGGTTGTGCTCCACGCGTATGTTGAGGCGCCGCTCGTATGTGCCCTTGGGGTCCGCTCCGGCGACCCCGAACGGCGAAAGCGCCTCGAGGAGGAAGGAGTCGAGGGCCGACGCGAAGCGGGCGGGAAAGGCCGCCTTTCCGCCGGGCAGCACCCCCTCTGAAATCGCCTGATGGTGCAGGCTGATCACGTCGAATATCCCCAGGCCGCCATCCATCGCGGCCCTCCCCAGAGCCAAAGCCTGCTGCAGCGTGTCCCTGCACGGCTGGGCAACGTGCTCGCGGAGTGCGACTTGATAGGTAAAGGGAAGCCCATGCGGAGGCTCGGCGCTTCGTGCGCCCGAATGAAGCATCGTCATGCGGGCTTAGTATGCGACCGGCGCCGCCTGTTCCGCGCCGGCGGCGGGCGTCCATGGAGCGGTTCTGGGGTGTTCACCCCCCCATCCCGCACCCCGCGCAAGAGTCTACAGTGCAACGGCCCGGTCCCCCTCCCACCTTCACCACAAGATTCCCAACCCATAAACAAGGATATGCGACTGCTTTTTGTCCATGAGCGGATTGGCGCGTTGGGCGGCGCCGAGGCCAACATCCTCCTGACGGCGCAGGAGCTGCGCCGGCGGGGCCATGTGGTGGGTATCGCGCACGGTGGGAGCGCCGACTGCGAAGAGGCCGAATGGCGCGACGCCTTTGCGGACAGGATCGCGCTCGGGACACCGCCGGAGACCGGAGCCATGGAGCGGACCCTGGAGAGCTTTGGGCCGGACGTCGTGTACCTGCACAAGTGCTCCGACCCGAATGTCCTCACCGCGCTGGCGGCGGGCCGCCGGCCCGTCATCCGAATGGTCCACGACCACGACATGTATTGCATGCGCAGCTACAAGTACCACGTTCTAAGCCGGAAGATATGCACCCGGGCGGCGTCCGCCTACTGCGTGTTTCCCTGCGGAGCCAGCCTGGCGCGGGGAGCCGCGGACGGCTTCCCCCTCCGCTGGGTCAGCTTCGGTGCAAAGCTCAGGGAGATCGCGCTGAACAAGCGGTTCCACCGCATGGTCGTCGCCACCCGCTACATGAGGGACGAGCTGCTGCGCAACGGCTTCGCGCCCGGCCTTGTCGAGATCCACGCGCCCGTACCCCGCCCGGCGGACTCCCGCGGCGAGCCGTCGTTCGGCAAGCGCAACCTCATCGTCTTCTCGGGCCAGATCATACGCGGCAAGGGCGTCGATGTGCTGCTGGAGGCCCTGGCACGCGTGACCGAGCCCTTCGAGTGCGTGATCCTGGGAGACGGCCGCCAGAGGCCCGAATGCGAGCGCCTCAGCCGGCGCCTCGGATTGGAGGAGCGGGTGCATTTCGAAGGCTTCGTGCCCCAGGCCCGAATCGCAGAGTTCTACCGCGACGCCTCGCTGGCCGCGATGAGCTCCCTCTGGCCCGAGCCGTTCGGCGCCGCAGGGCTGGAGGCCATGCGGTGCGGCCTGCCTGTCGTGGCGTTTGACGCCGGTGGAATCAGCGAGTGGCTCCTCGACGGCGTGAACGGGTACCTCGTGCCGTGGGGCGATCGCGGCACCTTCGCGGCAAGCGTCGACGCGCTCCTGCGCGACAAGGCGCTCGCGCGACGCCTCGGCCGCACCGGCCGCCAGCTCGCCGACGAGCGGTTCAGTCTCGACGACTACATCAACGGCCTCGAGGGCCTCATCCTCCGCACCGGGGAGCAGACGGGCGCCGCACAAGCGGCGCTCAAAGGCGCACTCTCATGAAGACGATCACACCCACCGCAGTACGCCCCGACCTTCTCGGGCATTTCGCGTCCTTCCAGAGCCGCCGGGGCCTCCTCCGCCTCAATGTCGGCTTCTCCCTTCGCCGCCTCGCGCGGAAGTGCCTCGCGCGCGGAACCGAGTCCGCGAAGCGGAACTTGGACATCCTGGGGAGCGTGGCCGCGCTCCTCGTCCTGAGCCCGCTCCTCGTCCTCATCGCGGCCCTGGTCAAGCTCGATGGCGGCCCGGTAATCTTCGCCCAGACCCGGGTGCGCCGCCACGGACGCGAGTTCAAGATGTACAAGTTTCGCTCCATGCGCCCGGACGCGGAAAGGCTCCTAGCCGGGCTGCTCGCCGCAAACAAGCACGGCGACTGCATCACGTTCAAGATCAAGGACGATCCCCGCATTACCTTCGTCGGGCGCTGGCTGCGCCGTTTCTCGCTGGATGAGCTCCCCCAGTTTTACAATGTCCTCATCGGCGACATGGCCCTGGTGGGGCCCCGCCCCCCCGTGCCGCGCGAGGTTGCGCTCTACACCCTTGCCGACAGGAGGCGCCTGGCGGTCAAGCCGGGCATCACGTGCATCTGGCAAATCAGCGGCAGGGCCGAGATAGACTTCGCGGGCCAGGTTGTCCTCGACGTCTCCTACATCGACAACCAGAGCCTGCGAAAGGACATACAGATCCTGGTCCGCACACCTCGGGCGGTGGTCTTCGGCTCCGGGGCCTATTGATGAAGGCGTTGATCATCTGCCCCTCGCACAGGCCGGCCGTCCCCCATCTCGCGGCCTTCGGCCCACTTGCCACCGCCCCGGTCCTGGGCGACTGCACCGTGGGGCACTGGATCGAGCATCTGGCCGCGATGGGGGCCCGCGAGATAACGGTCGTCTCCACCGATGGCGGAGACCGCGTGAGCGCGGCCGTGGGCGACGGCGCGCGGTGGGGGGTGCGCATCACGGTGGTCTCCTCAAACACCGAGCCCACGCGGGAGGAGGCTGCGGCCCTCTATCGGAAGGACGGGGGGCAAGGATGGCTTCCCGCGCCCCTCGACATCGTCGCCATGTCCCACCTTCCCGGATCCCCAGGGCTGCCGCTCTTCGAAAGCTACGCAAGCTGGTATGCCGCAGTGATCGCCTGGGCACCCATGGCGCTGACCCCTTCGCGCGTCCGCGTGAAGGAGGTGCGCCCCGCGGTGTGGGTCGGCAGCCGCTCCCGAGTCTCCCCTTCGGCGACCCTGATTGGCCCCTGCTGGGTGGGCGACCAAGTTTCCGTCGAGGCCGGCGCCCTGGTCGGCCCGGGCGTGATCCTCGAGGACCGCACCGTCGTCGGGCGCAACGCCCTCGTCGCCCAGAGCTGGGTCGGCCCTGACACCTCGGTGGGAGCGATGACTTCGGTCAGCAATTCACTGGCCTGGGGCAGCTCGCTGATCGACTGGCGGACGGACTCGTTTCTCCATGTTCCGGACCCGTTCCTCCTTTGCTCTCTCGCCAAGGCCGCCACCCCGGTGTCCACCGACCGGTTCGGCCGCGCCCTGGCGGCGAAAGAAACCTCCGGGGCCAAACACGGGATGATCGCGGCACTGCACACACCGATGGGAAGCGTGGCCTCCAACATGAAGCTTCCCGGCTAGGGCCGGATTAAGTCACCATGAAAATTGTGAATCAGGGAGAATGCGTGAGCATCTCCGAGATACAGGAACTTACCGCCGGGAACTCGGCGCAATTCCGCGACGACATCCAATCCGCCCTCAGCGGGTCGCCCACGATCATTGAGATCAACCTGTCCCAGACGCGATTCATGGACAGCAGCGGCCTCGGAGCCCTGTTCGCGCTCTACCGGTCCACCCTCCTGCGCAAGGGGGTGATCCTGCGCCTGCTCAATCCGACGCAGGAGATCCTGCAGCTCCTGGAGCTCACCCAGATGCACCAGCTCTTTGAAATCGTAAGACGCTAATTCCATGGCCGCCCCTTCGCTCGAACCGGCCAGGCCCACCACCCTCCGCCTCGCATTCTCCCCAGACCTGGTCTCCGCCCGCGCCGTCTCGGTGGCGATCCGGAATTTTCTCGCCGAACAGGGCGTGGCGGAGAAGGAGCTGTTCTCGTACGAGCTGTGCATCGCGGAGGCCAGCAACAACGCGGTCGAATACGCGGAGGGCTTCGCCCGGGGCCTGAAACCCATCGCCGAGGCGCTCTTCACCCCGTCCCAGATCGAGCTGCGGGTGACCGACCACACCTCCGGCTTCGTGCTTCCCGAGAAGGTCGCCCCGCCCTCGCCTCTGACCGACCGCGGCCGGGGACTCTTCCTCATCCAGTCGGTCATGGATGAGGTGCGCTACCTTCGCGGGACCAAGGAGAACATCCTCGTCATGCGCAAGAAGCGCCGTGCGGTCCGGGCCCCGGTCGAGGCCGTTCAGCCTGCGTCCGGAAGCCCCTGGGAACCGGAAAAGAGCCAGAAGCGCATCGCAGAGCTCACGGCCCAGATGGCGCGGAT
>CAYNLL010000119.1:0-7331 GCA_964398015.1 uncultured Opitutaceae bacterium
CTGGCCACGCGCGCGGGCAACCTCTTCACCACCCACACCGCGGTCGCGGCGGGATTCGACGTCTTTCCCGCCGCGCTGATCGAGCGTTATCTCGGCCGGTATGCGCACGACGAACTGGGCCTCTCTCTGCAGGAGCTGCTCTCCCTGGGGCGACGGAGCGCCGACGACGGGGAGGAGCCCTTCAACATGGCCTACCTGGCGCTGCGCGGGAGCGGGGCCATCAACGGGGTGAGCGAGCTGCACGGACGGGTGAGCCGGCACATCTTCTCTCCCCTCTTCCCGCGCTGGCCTGAGAGCGAGGTCCCGGTGGGCCACGTGACCAACGGCGTCCACATGCCGACCTGGGATTCGGCTGCCGCGGACGCCCTGTGGACGGAGGCCTGCGGCAAGGATCGGTGGCTGGGATCCTCCTGCACCCTTGAAGCCGACATCCGCAAGGTCCCCGACGAGAGGCTGTGGGCGCTGCGCACGACCAGCCGTGCCGCGCTCGTCGACTACGCCCACGAGCAGGTCGGGCGCCAGATGGCCTCGTTTGGGGCGGGGCCGGAGGCCATCGGCCGGGCCCGGGCCCGTCTCCGTCCCGACGTCCTGACGCTGGGGTTCGCGCGCCGGTTCGCGGCCTACAAGAGGCCCAACCTCCTGCTCCGCGATCCGGAGAGGCTGCTGAGGATCCTGAAGAACCCCCAGCGGCCCGTGCAGCTCATCCTCGCGGGAAAGGCCCATCCGGCGGACCAGGAGGGCCAGGCGCTGATCCAGGAGTGGATGCGCTTCATCCGCCGCAGCGACGCGAATCCGCCCGTCGTCTTCCTCGCGGACTACGACATGCTCATGGCCGAGCGCCTGGTGCAGGGTGTCGACGTGTGGATCAACACGCCCCGGCGCCCGTGGGAGGCGAGCGGCACGAGCGGAATGAAGGTCCTCGTCAACGGCGGCCTGAACCTCTCCGAGCTGGACGGCTGGTGGGCCGAGGCCTACGCGCCGGAGGTCGGATGGGCCCTCGGCGACGGCCTGGAGCATGGCGACGATCCCGCGTGGGACGCCGCCGAGGCGGAGACGCTCTACGAGCGCCTCGAGCAGAACGTGATCCCGGAATTCTACGGGCGCAACGAGAAGGGGATCCCCGGCGCTTGGGTCGCGCGCATCAGGGAGAGCATGGCCCGTCTGACGCCGCGTTATTCAGCCCACAGGACCGTGTGCGAGTACACGGAGCAGCACTATCTTCCGGCCGCCTCCGGATATCGCGCGCGCACCGCCGACAAGGGCGCCGCTGCCCAGGGGCTCGTCGACTGGGAGAGCTCCGTCGCGCAGAAATGGGCCTCCCTGCGCATCGGCGCCCCGACGGTGGAAACCAACAACGGGCAGCAGGTGATGAGGACGACGGCCTCATTCGGTGACCTTCCCCCGGATTCGGTCCGCATCGAGCTCTTTGCCGACGGCGCGAACGGAAACGGCACGGAGCGGCTGGAGATGTCCCGGCTGGGGCAGGTTGGGGACGACAAGGGCGCCTTCGCCTACAGCGCCACCGTCTCGTCCGCCCGCCCTGCGGGGGATTACACGGTGCGGATCGTGCCCCATTGCGCCGGCCTCGCCACGCCCCTGGAGGCCGGTGAAATCCTCTGGCAAAAATGAACGCGGGCCCTCCATCGGCGCTGGCACCAGAGGCCGCACACCCCTCGGCGCAGGGCCGCGGAAAGCCCGCGTGTGAGATCGGCGTGGTGGGCCTCGGCGTGATGGGGCGCAATTTCCTGCTCAATGTCTCCGGGCACGGTTACCCCGTGGCCGGATACGACAAGGATCCCGCAAAGGTCGACGACCTTCGACGCGAAGCCGGCGGCGGAAGCGCCCGCGGCGCCTCGGACATCGGCGAGTTTGTCTCCCTTCTCCGCGCGCCGCGGGCGATCGTTCTCCTCGTTCCCGCCGGGCCCGTGGTCGACGCGGTCATCGGCGACCTCCTCGGGCATCTGACGCTGGGAGACGTCATCGTCGACGCCGGCAACTCATATTTCGGGGACACCGACCGGCGCGCCGGCGACCTGGCGAGCAAGGGGATCTCGTTCCTCGGCGTCGGGGTGTCGGGCGGCGAGGAGGGCGCCCGAAATGGGCCGAGCATCATGCCCGGAGGGCCCAGGCAGGCCTACGAGCGGGTCCGGCCGGTGCTCGAGGCCGCCGCCGCACAGTTCAACGGCGAACCCTGCGTGACCTATCTCGGGCCGGGATCAGCCGGGCATTTCGTGAAGATGGTCCACAACGGGATCGAATACGGGCTGATGCAGCTGATTGCCGAGACGTACGACCTTATGAAGCGCGGCGCCGGCCTGACCGACGAGGAACTCCACGAGTTCTTCGCCGGGTGGAACCACGGCGAGATGGAGGGCTATCTCATGGAGATCACCGGCCGGATCTTCTCAAAGGGGGACGGGAAGCACGGGAGGCTGATCGACGACGTGCGGGGCGTGGCCGCGCAGCTGGGCACAGGGACATGGGCCTCGCAAAGCGCAATGGACCTCCAGGTCCCGGTTCCCACGATCGACGCGGCCGTAGCCATGCGCAACCTGTCCGCGCTCGAGGGGGAGCGCGCGTCCGCCAGCTCGATCCTAAGGCTTCCGGCAAGCCCCTTTCGAGGCGACGGCCGCGTGCTCGCGCAGCAGCTTGGACGCGCGCTCTTTGCCGGAACGATCATCGCCTACGCCCAGGGGTTCGCGCTGCTCAAGGCCGGTTCCGAGAGGCACGCGTACGGCCTCGACCTGGCGGCCGTGGCCCGGATCTGGCGCGGCGGATGCATCATCCGGACGGCCCTCCTCGAGAACATCTGGGAGGCCTTCTGCAACCAGCCCGCTCTGCTCAACCTTCTCCTCGACATGGGGATGGCAAAGAGGCTGTTGGCCCACCAGGGGGACCTGCGCGCCTCCATCGCCGCGGCGGTCCAGCTGGGGATACCCGCGCCGGGTCTCATGACGGCTCTGGCCTACATGGACGCGTACCGCAGCTCATGGCAGCCGGCCAATTTGATCCAGGCGCAGCGGGACTATTTCGGGGCCCACGGGTTTGAGCGGATTGACGCCAAGGGCGCCTTCCACGTTGAATGGGGGAAGGCGTAGTCCTCCCGCGGCCCCGCAAGGCCGCGGACCCACCGCGCTAGGCCCTCTTGCCGCCAAAGAACGAGGCGACAAAGAGGATGAGGAAGAAGACGAAGCAGATCTTTGCAATGAGGGCGGCGGTGCCGGCGATGACGCCGAAGCCGAGGATGCCCGCGATGATGGCGATGATGAGGAAGCTGACGGCGTAGCTAAGCATTGGGGGATTGGGTTGACGTGTTAACTTGTTCTTGAACCGCGAAGGACCCCTGCAAGGCCGACGAGGGCCGCGACGCCCCCGCCGATAAGAAGCCAGAGGGTCTTGTCCGTAGGAGCCCCGTTGAACGTCCTGGACAGGCTGGAGCCGACGGAATTCGAGGCGTTGATCCCATAGACTATCAGGACGATCCCGCCGATGAGCAGTGCGAGTGAGACTATTTTATTCATGGTCTTTGTTATTCGGAGACTTCCTCTTCCTCTGTTTCGAGCTGTGCCCTGAGCATCCACGCCACCTTCTCATGGCGCTCCATGAGTCCGGTGAGGAAATCCGCCGTCCCCGCGTCCCCGAAGCGCTCGATGCAGGCGTCGCTGTCGGTGCGGAGCTGGACGATCATCTCCTCGTGGATCGACAGCAGCTCGGAGAGCATGTGGTCGGCCGACAGGTCGATGCCGGGATCGGCCGACGTGCGCGCCGCCTTTGAGAGATCCGCCCAGTTGCCCCGCGCGCCGACGCCGATGGAACGCGCCCGCTCCGCCACGTCGTCGATCCATTTGGCGAGCTGCTCGTACTGGGCCTCGAACTCCAGGTGCAGGCTGCGGAAGCTGGGCCCGGTGACATTCCAGTGGTAGTCGCGTGTGGTCGCGTAGAGAACGGTCTCGTCGGCGAGGAGCAGGTTGAGGATCTGGCCCACCTCAAGGCGGGCCTCGTCGTCCAGTCAATTTTTGGTTTAATTGATTTAAAATTGGGGGCGCCGGGGGTGGGCCGGCCGCACCCCTGTTCGAATTCAGGCCGATCAGGCCTTGGTTGTGCTGCGGGCTCAGGACTTGACCGTCATGTCATTCACGACGGCCTTCACGCCGCGCGTGTCCTGGGCGAGCTTGGTGACGAGCGCCTTCTCGGCATCCGTGTCCGCCACGCCGCTGATGTTGACCACCGCATTCTCGGTGATGACCTTGGTCGCCAGTGCGCTCGTCGAGCCGTGGCTCAGGAGGGCGAACTTGACCTGCGATGTGATGGAGGCGTCGTCGATGACCTCGCCGACCGTGCTCGAACTGGCCACCGGCGTCTCGATGACGATCTCGTTCCTGACGCTCTTAACGTTCTGGACTTCCTTCGCGTAGATCTCCGTGAGGTCTCTCTGCGCGACGTTGTTGGCCGTGCCGGTCAGGGTCACGACGCCGTCCTTCACGTCGACCTTGGTCGTGGTGGCGCTGACGTTGCCCTTAACGAGCAACTCGCCCCTGATCTTCATCGCGATCCAGGCATCGGAGTGCTCGGGTATGTCGGACTTGACCGTGATCTGGTTGTCGACCCTGACGACGCCCGGCAGATTCTCCACGGTATCCTCGGCGAGCGCCTTGTCGTCCTTGTCCTGGACAGTGCCCGTGAGCGTGACGACACCGTCATTCGAGCTGACGCTAACGCGGCCCTCGAGAACGGTGCGATAGTTATAGGAGGCCTTTGCGGCGTCCTCGATCTTGCCATCCGTGGACGAGGAGGCGAACAACGCGACCGGGAGGGTCGCGGCAATTAGCAATGCGATGCGTGTATACTTTTTCATTGGGTTATTCATTGTGGGGAAAGGAGGTCCGCCCGGGTGGCCGAGCTTGGGCCCGACGGCGTGACTTGGGCCTGACGGTGCGAGCTAGAGTGAGAATCCCCCGGCCCTGAGGTCGCCGCGTGCGGCTTTCTTGCCTTCGCTCGAGGCGAGGGCGTGTAGGGTTCTTTGTGAGAGCGCCATGGCGAAACAGTAACCGACATGGGCCCCCCTCGCCATGGGGTGTTCAGCGCATACGCCGTCGCGGCCATCGCGCGGTTAGGGATTTACCCCATTTCGGCCCCGCTGGCCCGCGTGTATTGTCCTGCCACAATGATCGCAACCACCTTCCAAATCGGCTCCTCGCTGCCGGACAGTCCGGCCCGCGCCGCCACCAGCAATCTCGACCGGGCGGCCCACTCAAGACAGGAGGCCCTGGAGGATTCCGTGCTCGTGCGCCGGTTCCGCTCGGGGGACGACGAAGCCTTCAACGAGATCGTCGCCCGCTACCGCGGCAGGATGCTCTCAATAGCGCTCCGCCATCTGCGCAACCATTCCGACGCGGAGGAGATCGCGCAGGACACCTTCGTGCGGGCCCATCGCGGGCTTTCCCGCTTCCGGGGCGACTCGTCGCTTTCCACGTGGCTGCACAGGATCGCGTTCAACCTGTCGCGCAACCGCCACAAGTACAATTTCTGCCGGGGCCGCAACGCCATGATGTCGCTCGATTGCGCCATCGGCGACAACAGCCTGGAGACGGTCGCCGACCTGATCGCGAGCGAGGCTCCCAGCCCCGCGCGCGAGGCGACCGCGTGCGAGTTCTCCGCAATCGTCACGCGCTGCATGGGCAGGCTCGGCGAAAGCCAGCGCGAGATCCTGATGCTTCGAAACGGGTTGAGCCAATCCTACGGCGAGATCGCGAAGGCGCTCGGGATCAACATCGGCACGGTCAAGAGCCGCATCGGGCGCGCCCGGGAGAATCTCCGGACCCTCCTTGCAGAGGCGTATCCCGAGATGGCCGAATCCGGGACGGGCACAGGCTGGTTCGAGGCCATCCGCCCCTGCGGGCGCCTCGCCGTCGCGTGCGCCTGAGGGCGCGCGCCCCAAGGGGAGCCCACCGGAGCGCGGGCGTCCCCCGCGGGCGTCAGACGATCGTGACCTGGACGCTGCTCTCTATGATCCCCCGCGCAATGGCGTAGCGGGTGAGGCCGGCCGTGTCGTGGATATTGAGCTTGTCCATGACGTGCTGCCTGTGCTTCTCCACGGTCTTGATGCTGATGTTAAGCCCGGCAGCGACCTGCTTGTTGGCCTGCCCCTCGGCGACCAGCTGGACGACCTCGAGTTCGCGCGAGGTGAGGCCCGTCGCCTTCTTAATCAGAAGGCCTCCGGCCTTGTCCGGCGCCTGGTAGTGGTCGCGCACGCGCTTGAGCACCTGCGGACTGTAGAAGGTCTTTCCTGCCATCACCTCGCGGATCGCCTTCGCCAGGATCTGGGCGGAGGTCTGCTTGATGAGAAAGCCCGAAGCGCCTATGGCCACCACCCTGTCGATGTACGCGTCGTCGCTGTGAGCCGACAGGATGAGCACCTTGGTGCCGGGAAGGGCGGCCAGGATCTGGCGTGTCGCCTCAAGGCCGTTGAGCAGCGGCATCGCTATGTCCATGACCACGACATCGGGCCGCAGCGCCGCGGCCATTTCCACGGCCTCGCGGCCGTTTAGCGCCTCGCCGATGACTTCGATGCCTCCGTCGGCTTGCAGAAGGGAGCGGAGGCCCTCACGGACGATCATGTGATCATCGGCGAGCAGGATCTTGATGGGGCTCATGGGTTTCGTTGGGAATGATTGTACATCTCTTGCGTCACGGAATCGACTCAGAGTTTTGGATTTCGGGATGGAAGCGTCTCTAAAGTTGAGGATTGGGCGCTCTCTCGCGCATCTCTCCTGCAGGCAACGCACAACGTCGCATAGCGTGCCTCTGAAGTCGATGGGGTGTCCACCCCACATGGCGGCGGGCCGACCCATCGCAGAGTGCCATTTTCCGTGTGCGCTTTTGCCCGCGGCAGCAACCATGGGGCATCCGATGGAGGATGACGCCTCACTTCTCCGTGAATTCGCGAGATCGCGCAGTGAAGCCGCGTTTGCGCAGGTCGTTGGGCGGCACTTCAATGGGGTCTTTTGCTCTGCACTGAGGCGCGTCGGCGGCGACGCGCACCTCGCCAAGGACGTGGCCCAGGAGGCCTTTGCCGTCTTGGCGAAGAACGCCGCAAGGCTGGCCGCGCACCCGGTGCTCTCGGCATGGCTCTACACGACGACGCGCAACATCGCGGCGTTCAAGGTCCGCCAGGAGCGGAGGCGAAGAGCCCGTGAAAAGGAGGCTTCGGAAATGAATGAAAACGCGTCCCAGGATGGGGCCGGGGCGGAGTGGACAAGAATCGGCCCGATGCTCGACCGCCTGGTCGACAGCCTCGGCGAGACGGACCGGCGGGCGATCCTCCTGAGATT
>CAYNLL010000119.1:7341-8716 GCA_964398015.1 uncultured Opitutaceae bacterium
ATGGAGCACCGGAGCTTCGCCGAGGTCGGCGCCGCCCTGGGCCTTTCCGAGAACGCAGCCCGCATGCGGGTCGATCGGGCCCTGGACAAGCTCCGGGCGCTTCTCCGAAGGAAAGGGATTATGTCGACCTCATCCGCCCTCGCGGCGGTCCTTGCGGAACAAGCGGTCATCGACGCGCCGGCGGGCCTCGCCTCCGAGGCCGCGGCATCAGCCCTGGCGAGCGCCGCCGCGAGCGGCATGGCGGGCTGCGCCTCGTCCCTCATGGCAACACTTATGACTACCCACAAGATGCACTTGGCGGCAACGGCCGCCCTGGCCCTCCTCGCCGGACTCGGGATCTCCGAGCGCATGAGCAGCGGAAGAATGGCCTCCCTTGCGAGGGAGAATCAGCGCCTCGAGCGCCTCCTGAACGGCACCCTGAGCAGGGAGGCGGTGATCCGGTCACGCGCCCTGCGGAACCCCACGCCGCGGAGGCTCGCCGACCTGGGGCTGAAGGTCCGGGAGGAGATGCTCGCGTCGGACGGCGACGGACGGCCCGCCGCCAGTCCCTACCGCAATGCCGGACAGGCCACCCCCATCGCCGCCCTCGAGACGTTCATGTGGGCGTCCGACCGTGGCGACACGGCAGCGCTGGCGAAGACGATCGTCTTCAGGGGAAACGGTCGGGAGAAGGCGCAGGCCGTGCTGGCGGCGCTGCCCCGGGAGGCCCAGGCCCAGTTCTCGTCGCCCGAGGACCTGTATGCGCTCTTCATCGCCGACGACGCTCTCGCGTATCCTCCGCCCCCTGAGGACATCATCCCGTCGGTCACCGTGCAGTCCGACGGTCCCGACCGGGCGATCCTGGTGTTTCCCGGCGAGGGCCACCAGCAGGTCTACCAGAACACCGCCGATGGCTGGAAGATGGTCTTCCCCGAGGTCGCGGTGGAGGCGTTTGCGAACTCCATCCTGTCCGCCCAGCACACCCAGGCGACGGACGCCGCGCGCAGGTAGCTGCGGCCGCCCGGCCCGATTCTGGCCCAAGGGAGGGCCCGGGAGCGGGCTCCCGGGCCAAGGGCGTCCCCACCGGCTTTGGTCTGGCCAGATTTCCGCGGGTTCACCAGCTTCGGCCCTGCTCCACGCTTCATCCCCTCTGTTGACCCCGCGGTCGGCCCGGCGGACGAACGGCAGGAAAAGGCCCCAACCCCCTCCTTGATCATGAGAAGAATGCCCCTAGCCGCCTGGAGCCTCGCCGCGCTTGCCCTCGCGGGCCTTGCAAGCGCGCGGGCGCAGAGTGCGACGTCGACAGCAGCCGCGGCGCCCGAGGCCGCCCCCTTCGAGATCGCAGCCCGGGTGAACGTGATGGTGGCGATGCGCGACGGGACGCACCTGGCGACCG
>CAYNLL010000120.1:0-8639 GCA_964398015.1 uncultured Opitutaceae bacterium
CGCGAGTCCGACGTGGTCGTGATCGAGGCCAACCACTGCCCGCAGATGCTCGAGGCGGACCTCAAGCGGTCGTGGACGCTCAAGAGGAGGATCAGCGGGCGCCACGGGCACCTCTCGAATGAGAGGATGAGCGAACTGCTGACCAGCGTGGCGAGCCCGCGGTGGCGGAAAATCTACCTCGCCCATTTGTCGCGCGACTGCAACTCGCGCGACGCGGTCGAGCGCTCGCTGGCCGCCGTGCGCTCCGTCATCCCCTGCGAGTTCTCCATCGTCGGCCACGGCGAGGGGACCCCCTTTTACGAGATTTCCTAACAGGCCCCCGCGGGCCCACCCATGAACACGAAGCCAACCTACCGCCGCACAAAGATCATCTTCACGCTCGGGCCCTCGAGCGAGCCCGAGGACATCATGGAGAAGATGATCCGGGCGGGGGCCGACGTGGTGCGGATCAACATGGCGCACGCGACGCATGAGTGGACGCGCAAGGTCATCCGCAGGGTCAGGGAGGTGAGCGCCAGGGTCGAGCGGGACGTGGCGATCATGATGGACATCAAGGGCCCGGAAATCCGCACCGGAATCCTTGCGGCGCCGATCGACCTGAAGGTGGGGGAAATCTTCGACTTCACGGTCCGGCCCGGCCCCCCGAGGGAGGGCGCGGAGGAGATCCGCTCGGTCGACGTGAACTACAAGGACTTGCTCAATGACATCACGGTCGGCGACACGGTCCTCGTCGACAGCGGACTCATCCGGCTGGAGGTCCTCGAGAAGAAGGACGCGCACATCCGCTGCCGCGTCCTGATCCCCGGCGAGCTCAAGTCGCGCCGGCACATCAACCTCCCCGGAGTGAAGGTGAACCTGCCCTCGTTCACCGACAAGGACCGCGGGGACGCCCTTGTCGGGCTGGAGGAGGGCATCGACTTCCTCGCGCTGTCGTTCGTCCGCGAGGCTTCCGACATCACGCAGCTCCGGGAGTTTCTCTCGGTCCGCAACTCCCACGCCCGCCTGATAGCCAAGATCGAGGACCAGTCGGGCATCTCCAATCTCGGCGACATCGTCCGGGCCTGCGACGGGCTGATGGTGGCCCGCGGCGACCTCGGGATCGAGTGCCCGCTTGAGGAGCTCTTCCTGATCCAGCGCCAGGCGGTGAACGCCTGCATTTCCCAGGGCAAGCCCGTCATCATAGCGACGCACATGCTCGAGTCGATGATCTCGCAGCCGCTGCCCACGCGGGCGGAGATCACGGACGTGGCCAACGCGGTGTACGAGCAGGCCGACTGCGTGATGCTCTCGGGCGAGACGACGGTGGGAAAGTACCCGCTCGAGTGCGTCCAGATGCTCGACCGGATCGCGAAGAGGATAGAGCAGGAGCAGAGGCTGGACGCTCCCCAGCCCACGGTGTTCACCGCCGAGAAGATGAAGGTCCTGCATTCGGCCGTCGTTCTCGCGAACGAGCTCCCCAATTCCAAGATCGTCACGTTCACGCGGCAGGGCTTCATGGCGGGCGGGATCTCCGCCCTGAGGCCCGTCCACTCCCCCATCTTCTCCTTCACGCCTGCGCCCGAGGTGTTCCGCCAGCTCAGGCTCCTGCGGGCCGTGGAGCCCTTCCTCATGCCGTTTGCGCCCGAGCCCGACGCCACGATCGAGAACGCGCTGGCCTTCCTCAGGCGCAGGGGACTCGTGGAGGTCGGCGACAAGTTGATCATTGCGACGGACATACTGGTTCAGGACCGGCTGGTTGACAGCGTGCAGCTGAGGACAGTGCGCTAGGGGCGCCCCGGTCCCGGCGCTGCGGGGCCGACCTCGGGCGCGCGGGAAATCGAAGAAAGGCGCGAAACCCTGTCACCGGATCGCCCCGGCGACGTCTAAGACGCAATGAGTGGCCCGGCTTCCCTTCGAGGTCTTCCCCTTCGGCGCGCCGCAGGCGTCCTTGCCGCGGCCCTCCTCGCCGTGTCCTGCCATGCCCAGACCAGCCGGCTCTTCAACCTGTCGACAAGGGGTCCCGTGGGAACGGGCGCCGACATCATGATCGCCGGACTCGTGATCGGACCCGGCGATCCCGAGACCGTCCTCATCCGTGCCGTGGGGCCCTCGCTCCAGCAGCTGGGCGTGACGGGGGTGCTCGGCGCGCCCGTCCTTTCGCTCTACGACTCCACGGGAGCCCCGATCCAGTCGAACCAGGGATGGGAGGGCGGCAACGCCACGGCGGCGATCATGAGCTCGGTCGGTGCGTTCCCGCTCCTGCCCGGGAGCGCCGACTCGGCGCTGGTGGCGACGCTGCCCGCCGGCGCGTACACCGCGCAGGTCACGGGTGCCGGGGGGGCCACGGGGGTCGCCCTACTCGAGGTCTATGAGGTCGCGCCGACCCCGTCCACGGGCCGCCTCGTCAATCTCTCCACGCGCGGCCTGGTCGGGACCAGCGGCAACATCATGATCCCGGGAATCACGATCGGCGCCGGGAGCGGGACCCGCACGCTCCTTGTCCGCGCCGCGGGTCCCGCGCTGGATGCGCTCGGGGTGCCGGGCGCGCTCGCCGACCCGACGATGTCGCTCGTCGACGCTTCAGGCAACGTGCTCGCGAGCAACGACAACTGGGGCACCCCCGTCGGAAACGGCGCCACCGCAGCCGCGCTGTCCGAGGCCTTCGTACAGGCCGGGGCCTTCCCGTTTGCAGGCGGCAGCCTGGACTCGGCACTCGTCGCGAGCGTCGGCGCGGGCTCCTACACGGTCCTCGTGAGCGGAAACGCGGCCTCCACGGGCGTCGCCCTTGTCGAAGTGTACGACATCACATCAGCCGTCCCCCCGGGGCCCTCCGGCTCGGCGGTAGTCACGATTGCCGCAACCGATCCGAGCGCCGATACGGGCGGCTCGAACCCGGGCAGCTTCACCATCAGCCGCACGGGAGACACCAGCGGGGCCCTCACGGTCGCCTACTCCGTGGGCGGTACGGCGCTCAACAGCGAGGACTACGTCGGCCTGACGGGCTCCGTCACCCTCCCCGCGTACCTGTCCTCGGCCACCGTGGCAATCACGCCGATCGCCTCGCTCTCGCCGGCGGCCACGAAGACCGTCGTCCTCACGCTCGACGCCGGAAGCGGCTACACGGTCGGCGCCGCGAGCTCCGCCACGGTCACGATCAACGACATCGCCCCCACCCTCTACGTCGCCCAGATCGGCCCGACACCTGGCGCGCCGGGCTCCGCCGGCTCGGGCGTCGCGACCATCCTGATCAGCGCCGATGGCACGCTCGCCAGCGTCAGCCTCTCGTTCAGCAACCTTTCGTCGGGCGAAGTCGAGGCCCATCTCGACATCGGCGGCGACATGAACAATGGCACCACAATCCTGGATTTCCCGGCGGGTCAGGTGTCGCAGCTCCAGTGGGCGCCGACCGCAGCCGGCCAGTACTCGGCGGCGCAGGTCGTCGCCGCCCTGGCCTCCGGGAACCTCTATGTCGAGGTCGACAGCGCCCAATACCCCGACGGCGAGCTGGGCGGCCAGTTCATCGCAAGCACCGGGTCCCAGGTGTTCTCGGTGCCTCCCGCGCCCCCGGCCATCAACCTGGCCTCGGTTCCGGCCGCCGACGCCCCGCGCTTCCTCACACAGGCCACGTTCGGCCCCACCTCCGCCGACATCGCCGCGCTCGAGACCCAGGGCTACGCGGCCTGGATAGCAAACCAGATGGCGCTGCCCGCGACCTCGCACCGTGCGGCGACGGACGCGGACGCGGCCGCATACCCGCCGACCGGAGCGTTCCCGGTGGTGCAGGCCAACCGTCAGGCGGCGTGGTGGCTGATCTCGGTGACGGCGCCGGACCAGCTGCGCCAGCGGGTCGCATTTGCCCTGAGCGAGATCTTTGTCACGTCCGACGTGGCCTCCCAGCTGGCCAATGAGCCCGACGGGCTCGCGACGTACTACGACCTTCTCGCCAACGACGCCTTCGGCAATTTCCGGCAGCTCCTGCAGGATGTGACGCTCAGCCCGGCCATGGGGAACTACCTCAACATGCTGCGCAACGCGAAGGCCGACCCCTCCAAGGGAACGGCCGCCGACGAGAACTACGCGCGCGAGGTCCAGCAGCTCTTCACCATCGGTCTTAGCGAGCTCCAGCCCGACGGCACGCTCATGCTGGATGCGACGGGCCTCCCCATTCCCACCTACGACCAGGACGAGATCGTCCAGACGGCAAACGTGTTCACCGGGTGGGGCTACTCCTCTACCGCGAGCAATCCCAGCTTCTACGGGACGCCCGCCGACTTCAACGACCCGATGATGGCCTACCCCGCGTACCACGACGAGACGCAGAAGACGGTCGTGAACGGCATGGTGATCCCGGCGAACCAGACGGCGGCCGCCGACCTCCAGATGGAATTGGACGCGCTCTTCAACCACCCCAACACGGGGCCCTTCATCTGCGCCCAGCTCATCCAGCGCCTTGTCACGAGCAACCCCTCGCCCGCCTACGTGTACCGCGTGGCGCAGGTCTTTGCCAACGACGGGACGGGCAGCCGTGGAAACCTGGCGGCCGTCATCAAGGCGATTCTCCTGGACTACGAGGCCCGGTCCCTGGCCCTGCCGGCCGACCCCTGGTACGGCAAGCTCAAGGAGCCGCTGCTCAGGGTGACCGGCCTGTACCGGGCGTTCAACGCCGCCTCCCAGGAGGGGCGCTTCCCCATCTTCAACGCCCAGGACAACCTAGATGAGGCCGCCCTTCGCTCGCCGACCGTGTTCAACTTCTTCGATCCGGGCTACTCGCAGCAGGGGCTTCTGGCCTCCGCGGGCCTCCTTTCTCCCGAATTCCAGATCACCGACGCCAGCACGTCGATCAGCGTGCCCAACACCCTCTTCTCGGCCATCTACACCCCGACATCCCCCTCCTCATCCACCCTTGTCCTCGACCTTTCTCCGCTGACCGCGAACGCCGGCAACCCGGCGGCCATGGTCTCCACCCTCAACCAGCTCCTCTGCGCAAACGGGATGGGGGCGCAGACCCAGCAGCTCATCCTGTCGGCGCTCCAGTCAGCGCCGGCGGGCACGCCGGCCTTGTCCCTTGCCCAGATGGCGTTATACCTAGCGGCCACGTCCCCGGACGCGGCCATCCAACGATGAACATGTCCCACGACCTGTCCCGCCGCCGATTCATCGGACGCGCGTGCGCCGCGGTTGGCGCCACCGGCATGCTCTCCGCGCTCGCACAGCTCAGGATGATCGGGGCCCTCGCCGCGGATTCCTCTCCCACCGACTACAAGGCCCTCGTCTGCCTCTTCCTTTACGGCGGCAACGACTCGAACAACCTGCTGGTGCCCACCGACAACGCGAACTACCAGGTCTATGCCACCGACCGCACGGTGCTGGCGCTGCCCCAGTCGGCCCTCCTGCCCATCAGCCCCAGGACCTACAGCGACGGGCGGACGTGGGGTCTCCATCCGTCTCTTCCCGAGGTGCGGCAACTCTTCGCCCAGGGCAATCTGGCCCTCCTCGCGAACACGGGAACGCTCGTTCAGCCCGTGACCCTCGCCCAGTACAACGCCGGCTCGGTCGCCCTGCCGCCGCAGCTCTTCTCGCACGCCAACCAGCAGGTGCAGTGGCAGAGCAGCGTGCCCGACCAGCCCTTCACGACCGGCTGGGGGGGGCGCCTGGCCGACATCATCAACGCCCTCAACTCCAACCCGAAAATCTCGATGTCGGTGAGCGTGGCCGGGCAGAACAGCTTCCAGGTGGGCAACCTCGTCTCGCAGTTCGCCGTGAACCCCACCGGCGCGGTCGTGCTGGCCGGTGCGGGCACATCGGCCATCGCCACCGCCCGCTCCGCGGCGCAGCAGGGCATCCTGAACCAGCAGGAGCAGAACCTCTTCGAGGCCGCATTCGGCGGACTGACAACGACCGGCATCGCGAGCAGCGCCCTGCTCAACTCTGTGCTGACCGCGGCACCGAAGCTGACGACCGTGTTTCCCTCCACCAGCATCGGCAGCCAATTGCAGATGATCGCCCAGGTGATCGGGGCCGCCCCCCAGCTCGGCCTCACGCGCCAGGTCTTCTTTGCCAGCCTCGGCGGCTTCGATCTCCATTCGGACCAGCTCGGGGCGCACGCCACGCTCTTCGGCCAGCTGAGCCAGGCCCTCAACGCGTTCTATTCGGCCACGACCGAACTCGGCGTCGCGAACCAGGTGACGACGTTCACGGCCTCGGACTTCAGCAGGACGTTCAACACCAACGGCACCAACGACGGCACAGCGGGGTCCGACCATGGCTGGGGCTCCCATCACCTCATCATGGGAGGCGCCGTGCAGGGCGGGGACATCTACGGGCAGGTGCCGCTCCTTGAGCTGGGCGGACCCGAGGACACGGGCCGCGGCCGCTGGATCCCGACGACGAGCGTGGACGAGTACTCCGCAACCCTGGCGACGTGGTTTGGCGTCAGCGCGGCGAACCTGCCGGTCGTGCTCCCGAACATCGGGCGCTTTGCCACGTCCAACCTAGGCTTCATGGCCTGACCGGCCGCCGCATGTCACAGCAGCATATCAGGCTGGGCCTTTTCGGGGCCGCCCTGGCCCTCGGGGTGGTCCTCCTGCTGCTCCTGCTCCACCCGAGGGTCGGGCCCCTCCGGCTGGCGTTCGCCGCCCTCCGGGGGCACTCGGCGCCGGCCGACACGGGAATCCGCATCGGCGCCTCGGCGCAGGGCGCAGCCTCGGCAGACCAGTCCTCCCGCCTTGCGGACGACCTCAACTCGCCACTGGGAGACATCCGCGCCGACCTGCGCCTCATGAACGAGATTTTCATCGCGTACCGGGGCGCCCTCCACTCGGGCAACCCGGTCGGCGAGAACGCCGAGATCACGGCGGCCCTCGCGGGCCGCAATAAGATCGGCTTTGCCTTCATCCCGCCGGGCAACCCCGCCATCAATTCCAGGGGCGAGCTGTGCGACAGGTGGGGGACGCCCTTCTTCTTCCACCAGCTCTCGGGCGAGAGGATGGAGATCCGCTCGGCGGGACCCGACCGGAAGCTCTGGACCGCCGACGACGAGGTGCTCACCCCCTGATCCTGAAAGGGGGCTACGGCTTCGGGAAATCGGCCGCCAGCGGGCCGTACTCCGTAAGGTCGGATTCGGCCAGTATGCTCACCTTGCTCGCGCTCGTGGACCCGTCGGAGGACACGGCGCTATGGACCACCTTCAGGTGCCCGGGGTTCTCGGCGTCCGGCGTCACGAGCATCTGCTGCGCGTTCTGGCCCAAGCCCTCATTGCCCGCCTCGATCATCTGCAGGTACTGCTCCACGATCGCCCCAGCGAGCGGCGCGCCCAGCCTGTCGCCCAGGGAGGCGATGAAGACCTGCTCCAGTGCCTTGCCCTCGTCGGGGTATGCCGGGATCTCGATGAAGACGCCCCCGCCGTCAACGGGCTCGGTCTTCGCCAAGCGCGCCTCAAGCTCCAGGCGATCCTCATAAAGCCGGGTGTAGCAGTCCTGCAGGCCGTCGACCTGTTCCGCCGTCAGGTGCAGCGGGTTCGACCCGGGGTTGTCGTAGAGCAGCTCGAAGGCCCGCCCGTAGGAGGGCCCCTTTGCCCGAAGCGCCCTCGCGCCCTCGCGGTCCGCACGGGCCGCCGGGGCCAGGGCGGCCGCTCGGGCCGCGGGCGCCGCGGCCTGGGGCTGGGTCGCCCGCTTGGACTCCCCCGAACCGGGGGCCGCCGCAGGCCCCCTGCGGGCCCAGAGGACGGCCAGGGCCGCGAGGACCACTGCGAGGAGCGCGGACTCCGCCACAAGAAGAAGTCGGGATTTTGGCAATGCTTGCATTTGGGGTGCCGGCGGCGTCCGCCCTTTCACCGGGAAAATGCCACTCCCCTCGCCGCGCCACCAGCCGGAAGATTGCGGCCCTTCGCTGTCGGGCCGGGGGAAGGGGCGGCGCCTCAACCCGATGCCCTGTGTCGCCGGTTGACTGGCCATGCCATAGCGGTTCACTTTTGGGCGGCTCACGCCCCGTCCGCATGGATATAATCCCCATCCCCGTCACCGTTCTCACCGGCTTCCTCGGAGCCGGCAAGACGACCCTGCTCAACCGGATCCTGACCGAGCGCCACGGGCGCAAGCTGGCCGTCATTGAGAACGAGTTCGGGGAGGTGGGCGTCGACAACCAGCTCGTGATCCAGAGCGACGAGGAGCTCTTCGAGATGAACAACGGGTGCATCTGCTGCTCCGTCCGCGGCGACCTGATCCGCATCCTCGGTCGCCTGCTCAAGCGCAAGGACCGCCTCGACGGGATCCTCATCGAGACGACCGGCCTGGCGAACCCCGCCCCTGTCGCGCAGACCTTCTTCACGGATGAGGAGATGCGGGCGAACTTCCGCCTCGACGGCATCGTCACCGTGGTGGACGCGAAGCACGTCGCCTCGCACCTCGATGCCGATGACGAGTCGGTGAAGCAGGTGGCCTTCGCGGACGTGATCCTCCTGAACAAGACGGACCTGGCCGCGCCCTCGGAGCTCGACGCGCTCGAGCGTCGCATCCGCGGGATAAACGCGGTCGCCTCCCTGCACCGGACGCGCGACTGCGATGTGCCGCTCGAGCGCGTGCTCGACATCGGCGGCTTCAACCTCGGGAGGGCGACGGAGATCGACCCCAAGTTCATGGAGCCGGAATACCCGTTCGAGTGGG
>CAYNLL010000121.1:0-8522 GCA_964398015.1 uncultured Opitutaceae bacterium
CATTGCGAGCAGCTATCTCTACGACGATGGCGAGCCCGGAGAGCTGACGCTGCGCGGCGGCGGAGTCGCGGTCGCGGCTGCGCTGGCGCAGGAGCTCCAGGAACGCCTCGCGCGGGCGGGAATCGGCATCGAGGAAGCACGCCTGACGCACCTCGCGTACGCTCCTGAGATCGCGCAGGCGATGCTCCGGCGCCAGCAGGCCGAGGCGGTCATCGCCGCGCGCCAAAAGATCGTCTACGGGGCCGTGGGGATGGTTGACATGGCGCTTCGCGAGCTCTCGGAGAAGGGCGTCGTCAAGCTGGACGAGGAGCGCAAGGCCGCGATGGTGTCCAACCTCCTGGTGGTCCTCTGCGGCGAATCCCAGGCGCAGCCCGTCGTCAACGCGGGCACGCTCTACACCTGAACTGGCGAGAACGGAGGGCGAGCCGTGGCCACCATTACACAAGAGTTTCCGTCGGCCCCGTTGGGCGGGCGCGTCGTCGGACCCACCGTGATGACGTTTCTGGTCCTCGCGGCGGTGTTTGTGTTCAACGTCGTCTTCTCGATCGTGGGCGTTCCCCGACGGACCCCTACGGGCGACAGGGCATGGGTGGCGCTGGCGCCGCTCGTCGGATTCCTGGCGACCGTGCCCGTGTTCCTTTATGAGCGATCCAAGGTGTCGCGCTTCCGGATCGAGGAGAACTGCCTCGTCCTCGGGTCCAAGCGCTTTCCCCTGCAGGGCCTCCTCGAGGTGAGGCGCGATCCGGAAGTCATGCGCTGGGCGATCAAGGTCTTTGCCAACGGCGGCCTCGGCTCGCTCAGGGGGAGCTTCAGGAGCAGGAGGCTCGGCAAGTTCTATGCGTTCATGACGGGCACCGAGAATGCGGTGGTCCTTCGATGGCCCGATAAGACCGTCGCCGTCTCCCCGGCGGACCCTGAGTTCTTCATGCTGACCGTCCGGTCGGCGGCCGGACTCCGATGACCGGCATCCAACGCGCGCCGCTGAATGGCTGACGAAAGAAAGGCGTTCCTAATCCGAGTGGATCCCCTCCTCTGGAGGGACATTGAGAAATGGTCGGCCGACGAGCTGCGAAGCGTCAACGGGCAGATCGAGTTCATTCTTCGGGACGCCGTGAGGCGCCGCAAGAGTGCGGGTGCCGCGGCGCCCGCTGCACCGCCTGAGGGGGAGCCCGGCGCCTCGCCAGCCGAGGGTTGAGCCAAGTTTGCCGACAAAGGGCATTGCGTCAGGCGGCGACATAGGGGAATTTTTCCCCGAGCACCTCAGCGTGCGCACACGCCGTCGTTCCCGATGACCCTGCCCGAAGCCCAGAAGAGAATAGCTGCCCTGCGGCTGCAGGTGGCGTCCAACGACGAGCTGTATTACCGCCGGGCGCGCCCCGAGATCAGCGACCATGAGTACGACCGCCTGAAGCGCGAGCTCGCCGACCTGGAGTCGCGGTTTCCGGATGCGGCGAGCGCCGCCGGCGTCGACTCGCCGTCCATCCGGGTGGGCGACGACCGTGCGGAGGGATTTGCAACGGTCAGGCACCGCCTTCCGATGCAGAGCCTCGACAACACCTATTCCGAGTCCGAGCTGCGCGAATTCCACGCCCGCCTCGTGCGCCTCCTGGGCCGCGAGGACCTGTCGTACGTGGTCGAGCCGAAGATCGATGGCCTCGCGGTGAGCCTGACCTATGAGAATGGAAAGTTTGTCAGGGCGGTCACGCGCGGCAACGGGGTGGAAGGGGATGACGTCACCGCGAACGCCCTCACGATCGCGGCCCTGCCCAGGGAGCTGAGGCGCGCGGCGCAGGCCCCCGTGCCCGACCTCATCGAGATCCGGGGCGAGATCTTCATGACCCTTGCGGAATTCGAGCGGATCAACGCGGCCCGCGACGAGGAGGGAGAGGAGCGCTATGCCAATCCTCGCAACCTCGCGGCGGGTACGATAAAGCTTCTCGACTCCCGAGAGGTCGCCGGGCGCAGGCTCGAGCTCGTGCTCTACGGCATCGGTGCCAGCGAGCCCGCCGGGGCGGGGGGCGAGACCCAGTCCGGCTACCACGGGCGTGTGCGGGCGTGGGGGCTGCCGACGGTGGAGAAAGTCTGGACGGCCCGGGGGATCGACGAAGTATGGGCGGCCATCGGCGAGCTCGACAGGCTGCGCCAGGGCTTCGCCTACGCCACCGACGGCGCGGTCGTGAAGCTCGACTCCCTCGCCCTCCAGCGTGAGGCCGGCAGCACGAGCAAGGCGCCGAGGTGGGCGATGGCCTACAAGTTCGCTGCGGAGCGGGCCGAGACGCGGTTGCTCTCAATCTCGGTCCAGGTGGGGCGCACCGGGGTCCTGACGCCGGTGGCCGAGCTCGAGCCCGTCCTCCTGGCAGGGTCGACGGTTTCGCGCGCGACGCTGCACAATCGCGACGAGATTGCCCGCAAGGACATACGGGTCCTGGATTATGTCTTCGTCGAGAAGGCGGGCGAGGTGATCCCCGCGGTCGTGGGCGTCAACGCGGCGCGGCGGACCCCTGAGTGCGTCGAGTACAGGTTTCCGGCGCGCTGTCCCTCGTGCGGCAGCGCCGTGGTCCAGACCGAGGGCGAGGTCGCCCTGCGCTGCCCCAACTACGAGTGCCCCGTCCAGGTGCGGCGCCGGGTGCGCCACTTCGCCTCCAAGGCCTGCGTGGACATCGACGGCCTGGGCGAGGCGATGGTAGACGTTCTGGTGGAGAAGGGCTGGGTGCGAAGCATCGCGGACGTGTACAGCCTGAGGCGCGAAGACCTCCTGACGCTCGGCAAGAGCGTCGAGAAATCGACCGACAACCTGCTTGCGGCAATCGAGGCGAGCAAGCGGGCCGAGCTCTGGCGTTTCATCCACGGGCTGGGGATCCCCCACGTCGGCGCGGCGGCCGCCAAGGACCTGGCCGCGCGGTTCCCCGGGCTCGAGGCGCTCTCTCAGGCGAAGTTCCAGGATTTCATCGGCGGGGGAAAGGAGAGCCTGATCTCGGGGATCGGAGAGACGATGGCGGCCGCCATCATCGACCACTTCAACCAGCCCATCAACCGGACCCTCGTGCGCGACCTGCTCAGGGCGGGCGTGGCGCCCCGGGCGCCGGCGGTCTCCGCGCCGGGCTCCGGGCCGTTCTCGGGCAAGACCTTCGTGCTGACGGGAACGCTGGCCGGGATGACCCGGGAGGAGGCGTCATCGCGGATAGAGGCCGCGGGAGGGAAGATCTCCTCAAGCGTGAGCAAGAAGACCCACTACGTCCTTGCCGGTTCCGACGCGGGATCGAAGCTCGAGAAGGCCAGGGCGCTCGGCGTCGAGGTGATCGGGGAGGGCGAGCTCCTCGCGATGCTCGGAGGGGCCTGAAACGCGGGAGCCCGGGCCGCAGCCCTCAGATGTGCTGCAGGGCCTGGGCAAGCTCCTGCATAAAGGCCTGGGCATCCGCAGGCGAGGGCCGGTAGCCGGGCTTGCTGATGTCGACAAGCCCGGGGCGGCCCTGCTGGTCCACCATCCACCGCCCCGTGACACCGTCCGAGAACGTCACCGTCCCGCTGGCCAGGGCGCTCGGATTGAGGCTGACCTTGTCCACGGTGATGCTGACGCCCGCCACCGCGTCGGCTACGTCGTCCTCGACGTCGTCCTTGGCGAGGCCGAGCTTCTCCTTTGCCTTGTCCAGGAAGCCCTTCTTCTCGGCCGGCGGCGGGGCCTTGCTCACGTCGCTCGCGTCCGCCTTGGGTGCCGGATCCTTGAGCTTGAGGTCGAGGTCGTCCACGAGGAACCGGACATCCATGTAGGTCATCGATATCTTCAGCTCGTCCGCCAGCTTCTTCTGGATGGCGTAGAGGTTGTCGCCCGCGGCGACCCAATCGGACACGGTCTTCTTCTGCTCTGGTGTGAGTGTCATGTGGTGGTCCGTCACACAAAGCCAATTCCAGCAACAACTCAAGCCGGGCGAGCCGGCGCCCCGCTCAGCGCGAAAGCTGCGTCTTGAGGAACTCGATGCTGCCGCGCATGGAGGCGTCCTGCTCCATCATGTTGTCCACGGCCTTGCAGGCGTGGATCACGGTGCCGTGGTCCCTTCCGCCGAACGCGTCGCCGATCTCCTGGAGGGAGTGCTTTGTGAGCGTGCGGGCGAGGTACATCGCGACCTGGCGCGGGATGGCGATGTTGTTCGGCCTGCGCTTGCTCGTCATGTCGCTGTGCCGGATCTGGAAATGGTCGGCCACGCGCTTCTGGATCGTCTCGATCGTGAGGATGCTCTGCGCCTGCTCGACCAGCATGTCGTGCAGGAGCCTCTCGGTCGTCGCGAGATCGAGCGGCTTGTTGCTCAGGGCGCTGTAGCTGGCCACCTTGATCATCGCGCCCTCCAGCTTTCGTATGTTCTTGGTGATGTTCTGCGCTATGAACATGATCACCGGCTCGGGAAGGGGGCACTTGAGGGTGGAGGCCTTGGTGCGAAGGATCGCGATCCTGGTCTCCAGGTCGGGCGCCTGGATATCGGCGGGAAGACCCCACTCGAAGCGCGACACCAGGCGGGCCTCGAGCTTCTGTATCTCGCTCGCGCGGCGGTCGCTCGAGAGGACGATCTGCTTGCCGGACTCGAACAGGTCGTTGAAGGTGTGGAAGAATTCCTCCTGGATGCGTTCCTTACCGGCGAGGAACTGCACGTCGTCGAGCAGCATGACGTCCACATGGCGGTAGCGCTGGCGGAACTTCACCATCCCGTTCTCCTGCAGGGCCTGGATGAAGTCGTTCGTGAACTTCTCGGTCGAGAGGTAGGCGACGCGCGCGTCCGGATTGTTGCGCAGGATCGCGTGGCCGATCGCGTGCATCAGGTGGGTCTTGCCCAGCCCGGTTTCGCCGTAGATGAAGAGCGGGTTGTAGGCCTGCGCGGGTGCCTGGGCGACGGCGAGGGCCGCCGCGTGAGCCATCTGGTTGTTCGCTCCGACGACAAATGATTCGAACGTGTTGCGAATGTTAAGGGTTCCCGGGGCGGGACCGCGGTCGTCCCGGGAGGTGCGGCGGGCGGCCGTCGCGCGGGAGCGGGCGATCGACGAGGCCGGCTCGGACGGGCGATGCGCTCCGCCGGACGAACGCGGCGCCCCGTCCATCTTCTGGAGGTTGACGTTGACCGTCCTGCCGGCGGTCAGCCTCAGGCGCTGGGTGATCAGGTCCAGGTAGTTGTCGTGGATCCAGATGGCGGCGAAATCGTTGGGAACGCCGAGCGTGATGGAGTCCTCGGACGTCTCGAGGCAAACCACGGGCTCGAACCACATTTGGAACACGTCCTCAGGGAACAGGGATTTGAAGTCGCACTTAACCGTTTCCCAGAGGTTAAGGGGCAGGGACAAAGAGGGCATTGGCAGTCTAAAGTCGGTTCTTATTCACATTGGCCTCCGGGGGGTGCTTCAGCACGTCATTCCTGGCCTTCCTCGAGCCCGTCCGCTGCGACAAAAAGTGATTCTCGGCCAAAAGGAGCATGGGAAAGGTTGTGGATCAACCTAAACGCTTAATGACCAATTGATAGGGGAAACTGTCGCTGCGCGGGGCAGGTGGGGCGGCTGGCTGACGTGGCAAAGAACTACCTAGGGGCTATAACGCTTGGACAAGCGATGAGTAACTGTGAACGCCAAATTCATTTCAAGGTCAACTTTCTGACAAGTTGTTCACAGAGGCTGTGGGCATAACTTTTTTCACTTTTTTCATTGCATCAAGAGGCCAAAGTTCCCTCTCGAAAATCGACCCCAGTTTGGGCGTAATCTCACCAATATTACATCGCCCTGAATCAGGCTTCCAAAGCCCTAGAGCAGGTTACAGCCGTGTTACGCAAACGTGACGGCGCGTGAACAATTTCGATACGTCGGGTGGCCTGTGATCATGCGTGGGCAGGTTCGGGTTCGAACCATTTGTTATGTTGTTTAATGAGCCCTATCAGCCGCGCGTCTGCTTCGGATTGCGGGATGTTGTACTGAACGCACTGCTTGCCGACGTAGAGGTTGATCTTGCCGGGCGCACCGCCGACGTAACCGAAATCGGCGTCAGCCATTTCGCCGGGCCCGTTGACGATGCAGCCCATGATCGCGATCTTCACCCCCTTCAGGTGGGCGGTCTGCGCGCGGATGCGCTGCGTCGTGGCCTGCAGGTCGAAGAGTGTCCGTCCGCAGCTGGGGCAGGCGACGAACTCCGCCTTTGAGATGCGCGCGCCCGCGCCCTGGAGCACATTGTAGGAAAGGCGCGCGGCACGGGAGGGATCCGATTCCGTCTCGATGCTGAGCAGGTCGCCGACGCCGTCGCAGAGAAGGCTGCCGGTGAGGACGCTGGCCTCGATGAGGCGCGAGAGGAAGCTGTTGTCGCCGCGCACGGCCGTCTCCGCCGTGTTCCGTATCCAGACGGGCGCCGCGCAGCCCGCGGACCGCAGCGCCTCGACGATCCTCCGGTACGCGCCCACGGGGTGGTCGGCGCCGTCCTGCGCGCCCGAGAAGGTGGCGATCATGCGCCCTTCGCCTGCCCCCTTCAGCGCCCCCAGGAGTCCCGCCATGTCGGGGGCCGCGGCGTCGACGGCCACGAAATGGCCCGTGTCGGTCGCGATGCGGGCCCATTCCTGCAGGCGGTCCGCGTCCCCTGCGCCGAAGCGTCCCAGCAGGATGATTCTCGCCGAGGCCGACGCCGCGAAGGCGCGCACCGCGTCGCCCCCCACGCCCGGGGCCAGCTCGAGGACCAGGAAGCTGAAGGGCGCTGACGCCCCCTTCAGCGCCTGGCGCAGCGCCTCCAGGTCGGATTCAGAGCCCATGGGCACAAGGAGCCCCTCCGCAGGCGTCTCCTTCAGGGCGGGCGAGGCCAGCTCCTTGAGGGCGGCTGCCACCCGGCCCGGCCCCGCCACGCGCACGATCACGCGCGGGGGCTCGCCGGGCCCGACCCGCGCCGCGGCACCGAGGTCCAGGGGGGCGCTTGCCCTGCGCACGAAATGGTAGGGGTCGATCGAGTCGCCCTCAGGGCCCGTGGGCGGCCCGGCGCGCCAGAGATGCATCGCCTTGTCGGCGATCGCGCGGGCCACGGGGATCTCGTAGACGCTGTCCTCGGTGAGCGACACCCGGATGGTGTCTCCCAGGCCGTCCATGAGGAGCGAACCGATCCCGATGGCGCCCTTGATCCTGCCGTCCTCGCCGTCCCCCGCCTCCGTCACCCCGAGATGAAGGGGATAGCTCATATCTTCGGCGTCCATCCTCTCGACGAGGAGCCGGTAGGCCTCGATCATGACCTTCGGGTTGGACGATTTCATCGAGAGGATGAGGTCGCGGTAGCCGTGCGCCTCGGCAATGCGCAGGAATTCCAGCGCACTCTCCACCATCCCGAGGGGCGTGTCGCCGTATCGGTTCATTATCCTGTCGCTCAGGGAACCGTGGTTGGTGCCGATCCGCATCGAACGCCCGAGCTCCTTGCTGCGCTTCACAAGGGGCGAAAAGGCGTCATGGAGCCTCTGGAGCTCGAGGTCGTAGTCCGCGTCGCTGTAGTCGCGCACCGCGAACCTCTTCTTGTCCGCGTAGTTGCCCGGGTTCACGCGCACCTTCTCGACGTGCTCCACGGCCTCCATCGCCGCCTGGGGCAGAAAGTGGATGTCGGCCACGAGGGGAATCGCGCCCCAGCCGGCCGCCGTCAGTCCCGCCCGTATCTCCCTGAGGCAGCGCGCGGCCTGGACGTTCGGCGCCGTCACGCGGACGATTTCGCAGCCGACCTCAGCGAGGGCGACGGACTGGCGGACGGTTGCGGCGACATCCTGCGTGTCGCTCGTCGTCATCGACTGGATCCGAATCGGGTTGGAGCCGCCTACGCCCACGCCGCCCACGCGCACCTCGCGCGTGAGCCTGCGGAGGGTGCGGAACCGGGAGGCGCAGTAGGCCATGGACGGGGTCAGGGCTTTGCCGGGGCCGCCGCCTGCGCCCGGCTGCTCTCCGCCGAGTCCCTGCTCCAGCGCCGGATGTCGAAGATGCTGACGTAGAGCACCATCGACACGAGGAGGACCATGAAAACGCTCTGCGTCGCCACCACGAAGCCCACCGGAAGCGCCCGGCCGCGCATGCGCGCGATGGACGCGAACATGATCTGGCCTCCGTCCAGCACGGGAATGGGAAGAAGGTTGAGGATCGCGAGGTTGACGTTGATGAGGATCGTGATCCTCAGGACCGCGCGGATCCCGACCTCGGCCGCCATGTGGAAGATATGGACGATGCCGACCGGCCCGGAGACCTTGTTCAGCCCGATGTCGGAGTGGGGATTGATGAGGCCCCACACCGTGCGCAGCGTCATCACGAAAGGCACCTCGATCTGCTCGAGGGGGGACGGGTAGGTCATGTGATAGCCCGCCGAGAATTCGAGTTCCCCGAGGGGCAGCGCCGCCGTCCGGGGAGGGACAACGAGGACCAGGGGGCTACCCTTGCGCACGATGCCCAGGCGGGCCGCGCGCGACGGCTCGGCGGAGAGCTCCTCGTCCAGGCCCGTTGCGTTCATTATGGGCGAGCCGCCGATCGTGACGATGCGGTCCCCGGCGAGA
>CAYNLL010000122.1:0-8510 GCA_964398015.1 uncultured Opitutaceae bacterium
CCGGTCCTCGGGATATTGGACCAATACTACTGGCGCTACTCCCTTGTCGGCGACCATTTCCAGTACCTTGCCAGCATCGGCCCTCTTGCGCTCGCCGCGGCCGCCATCACCGTCGCCTACGAGTCCCTCGGGCGCGCGGGAAGGAGGCTCGCGGCCGCGTGCTGCGGCGCGCTCCTTCTGGCGCTGGGCGCCCTGAGCTGGAGGCAATCCGCGGAGTATGCGGACGCGCAGACCCTGTGGCAGACGACCGTCGCCCTCAATCCCGGGTGCTGGATGGCTCACAACAACCTCGGCGCCCTCTACATGGACGCGGGACGCGCCCGCGACGCGGCGCGGGAGTTCCGCGGCGCGCTGGAGGCGCGACCCGGCGACGTCGAGGCGCATTTCAACCTGGCAAACGCGCTGGCGGCAACGGGGTCAGGCGACGAGGCGATGGCGCAGTACAAGAGGGCCCTGGAGCTCGACCCCGGCTATGACAAGGCACGAAGCGCCCTGGGCGAGGCCCTCCTCAGGGCGGGGAGGCCCCGGGAGGCGATCGTCCAGTTTGAGGAGGCCCTCAGGGTGAACCCAGGCTCGGCCGGCACCGAGAACAGCTACGGCAACGCCCTCCTGCGCGAGGGGCGCGCGGACGAGGCCATGGCGCATTACAGGCGGGCGCTCCGGATCGACCCGCGCAACCTCCAGGCGCACTCAAACCTGGGCGCCGCCCTCATGGCGAAGGGCCGGCCCGACGACGCCCTCGTGGAGTACCAGGCGGCGCTCGCGATCGACCCGCGCTTTGCGACGGCGCTCGCGAACCTCGGCAACATCCTCGCGCAACGGGGCAGGCTGGAAGCCGCCGCCTCGCTCTACGCCAGGGCGCTCGAAGTCGCGCCGGACACCGCCGAGGTCCACAACAACCTGGGCTACGTGCTGCTCCAGGAGGGGCGTCTTGACGAGGCCGTCGCCCAGTGCCGCAGGGCGCTGGAGCTCAATCCCGCCTACGCGGCGGCGCACATGAACCTCGGGAAGGCGCTCTTCAAGCAGGGACGGGTCGGCGAGGCGGACACGCAGTTCCAGGAGGCTGGCCGCGGTCCATGACGCGGGCCCGGGGGCCCCGAGCCCGCGCTACTGCCGCACAAGCGTCGTCAGGCTCCGGGCGGCGAGATGGAGCCTCTGCGGCGCGCTCCCCTCGTCAAATCCCGCCGGCGCTTCCTGGTAGCCCGAGGATTCCGTGGTTGTCACCGACCGCCAGGCGCCTCGGGGGAGGCCGCCGATCAGCGCGTCGCGCTCCGGGCCCGTGTTGAGCACGTGCACGACGAGCGCCTCCTTGAGGGCGAACGCGCTGATCTGCACGTCGGGTTGGTCGCTCGAGCTGCCGACCACCTCGCTCTTGGGCGGCGAGAGGTTGACGAACTGCTTCATGATCCAGAACCGGCCCGTCGGCTCGATGGCGCCGCCGGGCCCGACCCTCACCAGGCCGTAGTCGTCCGTGAACTGCCAGTAGATGAGCGCCTGGGGACGCGCGTACCTGAGGAGGTCCTGGAACTGGGCGGCCTCCCTCAGGCCGTAAGCGTAGCTATCGTACATCCTGTTCTTGTACGCGCCCGGGTCGACGCCGGCCTCCGCGACGAGCAGCGGCAGGTTGAGCCACGCGCCGACGTCGCCCCACGCCTGGTACTGGGCGGGCGTCCCGCCGCCCCAGCTGTGCACGGAGACCGCGCCCACATAGCGCATCGCCTCGGGATCCGCGGCCGCGGCCAAGACGAACTTGTGGGAGTCCCTGGGATTGGCGGTGTCGCCCAGGAGCATCCTGGTCTTCAGACCCAGCGACGCCAGGTGGGCGCCGATCCTCTTGATCTCGTCGCGGTGCGTCTCGGCCGTGAAGCCGACGTTCACCCCGAGGTCGGACTCGTTGAAGGAAAAGAGGTCGGGCTCGGCGCCGTAATGGGTTTTCAGGTACACGAGGTAGCTCCCGAGCAGGTCGAGGAACTCGGGCCAGCGCTCGGGGGCGATCTGGCGGGCGAAGGTCCCGAACGGCTTCTGGTTGGGGTCGGTGTAGAAGCGCTCGGGAAGGAACCACAGGCTGATGATCCAGGGGACGCCCATGCGCTGGACCCGCTGCATCAGCTCGAAGTCCCTCGTCAGCTGCGGGCTCGGGGAAGGCGCGGCGCGGTCGTGGTCCCAAGCGGCCGCCTTGAACTCGAAGCGGGCCCACGAGAGGCGCAGGTTGTCCAGCGTGTAGTCAACGACGGGCGAGTCCGCATACACGCGGTAGTTGCCCCCGAAGCCGTCGAAGGGGTACAGCGCCGCCGCGGGGTCGACGGATAGGTTCGCGAGCGCGCCCCTCGGGGCCCCGGTGAGGGACAGCGTAAGGCCGAGCTTGAGCGTGCTGCCCATCATCCAGGGTCCCGACTTCACCGCGATCCGCACCCGGTAGGACCTGCCCGAGGCGTCCCAGGTGTCCGTCACCGTCACCGGCCGGGGCTGGTCAAGCGCCAGGGAGAGCCTCATGTTCCCCTGCGCGTCGGCGAAGGCGACCGACGCGGTCGTGGCCCTGAAGAAGGTCGGGTCGGCCGGCTTTGTTAAAGGGAGAGGCAGTCCGGACGGCTCCATGTGCCAGCCCCCAAACGAAGCGCGGGGCAGGTCGATCACGTAGTCGAGGGACTCGACGTCCATGGGAAAGCGGAGCGAGGCGGGGCCGGGGAACGGGGACTTGGCCGTCACGGAGCCGTCAAGGACGACACCGGCGTCGGTCTCGCTCCAGGCCACCGACAGCTGCGACTGGGCGCCGTTGGCGAAGGGGACGGTCCCCTCCCATCGCCGCTCCATGCCCGGGCGCGCGATGGGTGAGCGCTGGTCGTGGGGCTGGGCGGTGACCGCCGGCGCGCCCGTGAACTTCACCACGAACTCGCCCCGCACGGGGAGCTCCTCGCCGTTCGCGATCAGCGAGGTCAGGGCCCCGCCGGTATCGTAGGTAGCGCGCTCCGCGCCGAGGCAGGACGCGCCGGCTCCCAGCAGGAACAGTGCGAATGTCTTGATCATGGGGTGAGGGGCCACTCTACCACCGATTGCAAATACGACAAATTGTTTCCATTGTCCCGGCGCCTCTCAATCGAGCCGGCTCCCCTCAAAGCCCCCGCCCCTCCCCGTGCGCGCCCTCCACTGGCTGATTCCCGCCCTCGCCCTGTTCCGCACGTGCCTTGCCGGCGACACGCCGGCGGCCGCTGCCGCGCCCGTCACCCCCAACGCCTCGCCGGAGGCGGTGCGCCTCCTGCAATTCATCCAGGACATCTCCGGGAAGCAGACGCTGGTCGGCCAGCACGCGGCGCCGCTTGTCGGCACGACGCAGCTCGGCCGCGTGTACAAGCTGACCAACCGCTATCCCGCGATCTTCGGGCAGGACTTCGGCTTCAGCGCGCCCGGCACGTGGGACGGCATCAACTATCGCCAGCAGCTCGTCGACGAGGCGATCCGCAGGCACGACGAGGGCTTCATCATCGTGCTGATGTGGCACGCCGTGCGGCCCATCGAGGACGAACCCGTCACGTTCGAGTCCTCGGTCCAGGGCAAGCTCACCGACGATCAGTGGCACGATCTGGTGACTCCGGGCACCGCGGTCAACGAACGCTGGAAGTCGCAGGTGGACGTGGTCGCCTGGCACCTCAAGCAGCTGCGCGACGCAGGGGTTCCCGTGCTGTGGCGCCCCTACCACGAGATGAACGGAAAGTGGTTCTGGTGGGGACAGAAGAGGGGCGACGAAGGCTACAAGAGGCTCTACCGGATGCTCTTTGACCGCCTCGTGAATTTCCACCACCTGAACAACCTGATATGGATCTACGGTGCGAACGAGGTGACCCAGGATGTCGACCCGTATGAGATGTACTTCCCCGGCAGGGACGTGGTCGACGTGCTCGCGACGGACGTGTACCGCGGCACCTTCCAGAAGGACTACGACGCGCTGCTCGCACTGGCGGGCGGCAAGCCGATTGCCCTGGCCGAGGTGGGCAGAGTGCCACCGATCGAGATCCTCAACAGCGAGCCGCGCTGGGCGTGGTTCATGACGTGGGGAGACCTGATGGGGCCGGGCAGCACGTTTGCCGACCGCCCGCGGATCACGGCGGTGTATGCGAGCGACCGCGTCCTGACGTGGGAGAGGCTTCCCTGGGTCAAGGTCGGCCAGCCGACGATCCACTACCCGGTGCTAAGATGAGGCCTCCCCCTCCGCCCTTGTTTCGGGGCGCCTCCCGAGGGTCCCCGCGTGGCGCGACAACCGGGCTCCGCCCAAGAGGATAAGAAATCCCGCCGCCCGCCTCGGAACCGTACAACCTTCGCCCCGCCCATCCGTCATGCTGCATTGACCCCCCAGAGGCCGCGTTCCCCGAGGGAATTTGCAACCTCCGTCGAGGATCATACGTACCTGAGAACTGACACACCCATGAACATTCGACTCCTCCCCACTCTCGGCCTAGTCGCCCTCACATCGGCCGGCCTCGGCACGCGCGCCGTCGCCGGAATCTTCTCGAACAACATCGACATGCTCGTGGTCGCCGAGCGGATGGACGGCGCCCAGCAGGCGGGAAGCCCCGAGTCGTACGCCGCCCTGGACGGGGGCTACATCGAGGCGGGAGACCCGATCGCCGGCGACACGGCGCCCACCGCCGCCCAGGTGAGCCAGAGCCTGCAGAACGCCATGGCAAACCAGGGGATTAAGGCCGCGGGTGACGCGCCCGCGGTGGTGCTGACGTACCATTGGGGCGTGCTCCGCGTCGACCACAGGCAGATCCGGGTCCCCTACGGGATCAAGACCAACCTGGAGGCCCGGATCGAGCTGGTGAGCACGCGCGAGCTGGGAGCGGAGGTCGAAAACCACATCATCCAGCGCGAAAAGGGCGGCAACATCAACCCGGACGCCGCCTCGCCCCGGATCCTTGTCGGGCCGTTGGAGACCGTGAGGGAGGACTCCGTCCAGCCGCGCATCTTCGTGATTGTCTCGGCCTACGATTACCAGGGCCTCCTCCACCGCCAGGCGAAGCTCCTGTGGCGCGTCAAGCTGAGCACGCGAGAGCAGAGCGGCGAGATGGACGAGGTGATCCCGGCCCTGCTTGCCGGGGGCGCGCCCTTTTTCGGGAAGGACCTTCCCGACGTGCGCACGGTTGAGGTCACTCCCCATGCGGTGCAGGGTGCCGGGGCGCCCGGGCCGGGCTTCTCGCCGGAGGCGCTCCACTTGGACAGGCAGTTCATCGACACCCTCCTCAAGTCGGAGCACCAGAATTTCTCCGGGATGCCCGCGGATGCCCAGATGTGAGCCGGCCTGACGGCCCGGGGGTGGGCGCCGCCCAAAGGGCAGGGTCGAGTTGATTCCGGGTGGACTCGAGGCTATGCTCCTTGCCCCCGGGCGGTCCCCTGTGGACCTCCCTCCCCCCATGAGCACCTCGCGCCCCGTCAGCCTCGCCCTCTCCATTCTCGCCGCCTCCCTCGTCGGGGCGGCCTCGGTCCCCGCCGCGCGGGCGGCGGCAGGTGACGAGGAGATCGTCTCCGTGGCATCGAGGGCCTGGAAGGGGTACGTCCGGTCCAAGCTCCCCGACGGCAGCTACGAGCAGGAAGGCTACGCGTTCGGCAACGGAGGCCACCTCCCGGGACCGATGGCCGACAAGACGATCGACAAGATGCCCTTCATCGACGTCGCGCGCGTCGCGGCGAAGGCGCTCGCCGAGAGCAAGTACGTCCCGGCCACCGACCCGAACAAGACAAAGCTCCTGATCATGGTCTACTGGGGCACGACGACGGGAACCAAGGAGGCAGGCGGCTCCATCGAGTACCAGGACGCGCAGAGCACGCAGGCTGTCGTGCCGCCCCCGCCGCCGCCCCCGCCGCACGGGGGGCCGGCCATGGTCAGCCACGCGAGCAATAACCAGACGATCGACGAAAGCGCGATGGAGCTGGCGCTGGTCGCCAACCGGCAGCAGGACCTCGCCGACTCCAGGAACGCCATGCTGCTGGGCTACGATTCCGAGCTCGCCTCGACCAACGGCCTCGAAAACACCGCGCTCCGCGGCAGCCGCAGCGCCCTGCTCGATGACCTCGAGGAGAACCGCTATTTCGTGATCCTCATGGCCTACGATTTCCAGATGATGTGGAAGGAAAAGAAGCACAAGCTGCTCTGGGAGACGCGCATCAGCCTTCGCCAGCGCGGCAACGACTTCGGCAGGCAGCTGCCGGCCATGATGCTCTACGCGTCGCACTTCTTCGGCGAGGAGACCGACGGGCTCGTCCGCAACCCGATCCCCGAGGGACACGTCGAGGTGGGCGAGCCGACGGTCATCGCCACCCCCGAGAAGTGACCGGCCCGGCGGTCAGGCCGCCTTGACCTCGATCTTCGCGGCCTCCGGGAGGCCGAGCGTCGCCTCGCCGCCCTTCAGCTCGCACCGCACGACCCCGCTCGCCGGGTCGCGCTCGCGCACCCGCACACGGGCGCCGGGCTTGAGGCCCGTGCGCTGGATGAACTCCAGGAACTGCGCGCTCTGGTCGAGGATCCGCTCCACCCGGTAATGCTCGTGGGGCGGGCACGTCGCCAGGGTGACGCCCTTGCCGTGCTCGAGCTGGTGCGACTTCGCGCCAGGGATCGGGTCGCCGTGCGGGTCCACGCCGGGATGCCCCAGGATAGCGTCGATGCGGACAAGCACGCGGTCGGAGATCGCGTGCTCAAGGGCCTCCGCCTCCTCGTGCACCTCCTTCCAGTCCATCTTGAGGACCTGCACGAGGAAGGTCTCCACCAGGCGGTGCTTGCGCACGACCGCGAGCGCGTGCGCGCGCCCCGCGGGGGTCAGCCGGACGCCCTCGCGGGGCTGGTGCTCGAGCAGCCCCTGGGTGGCGAGGGACTTCACCATGGTCGTGATCGTCCCCGGGGTGACCCCCAGCGCCTCGGCGATCGAGCCCGTCGACACCACGGAGTCGGCGTCCGTGGAGCGCACGAGGATGGCCTTCAGGTAATTCTCGACCGTGCTCGTGGGCATGGAGGCAGCGAAAGGGATCGGGATTTTGAAAACAATTTAATTATTTCTTTGACTGATCAAAGTCGAGATTTCTATATTTCGCAATCATAAACTCTGCCCCTCAATCACTTGACGAACCCAAGGCGGCGCCCCCGGCGCCGGCCACCGGCCTCTCGCTCGAGGGGCTGCACGGCAGCGTGAGTGTTCCCAGCACCTCCGCGCCCCCGTGGCGCCAGTACATCGCGTTCGCCGGGCCCGCGCTGCTCGTGAGCGTGGGCTACATGGACCCGGGAAACTGGGCGACGGACCTGCAGGCGGGCGCCCAGTTCAAGTACACCCTGCTCTGGGTCGTGGGGCTCTCGAGCATGATGGCCATCTTCCTGCAGGTCATCTCGGCCCGCCTGGGTATCGCCACGGGCAAGGACCTCGCCCAGTGCTGCCGCGCATTCCTTCCGGCGTGGACCCGCTGGCCCAACTACCTCAGCTGCGAGGTCGCGATCGCCGCGTGCGATCTCGCCGAGGTGCTGGGCAGCGCCGTCGCGCTCCACCTGCTCTTCCCGCGCCTCTCGCTGCTTGCGGCCGTCATCATCACGTCCTTTGACGTCCTCCTGCTGCTGTCGCTCCAGCGCTTCGGCATGCGCCTGATCGAGGCCGTCGTGCTCGTCCTGATCGCGACCATCGGGGTGTGCTACTTCCTGGAGATCTTCGTTCTGCCGCAGACCCAGCCGAACTTCCCCGAGATGGCCGGCTGGCTCTTCACCCCCAACCTGCCCGCCTTCTTCAGGAGCAAGGACCTCGTCTACCTGGCCATCGGGATCATCGGCGCCACCGTCATGCCCCACAACCTCTACCTGCACTCGGCGCTCGTGCAGACGCGCCGGCTGAAAAGGGACCCAGAGTCCCAGAGGCGATCGGTGCGCTACTTCACGATCGACACCACGGTCGCGCTCTCGGTCGCCTTCTTCGTCAACGCGGCCATCCTCGTCCTGGCGGCCGTGGTCTTCTTCGGCCACGACAAGGTCACGCTGGCGTCGGGCCAGGTGGTGGCCTTCTCCTCCGACGCGGACTGGATCCAGATCGCCTACGTGACGCTGGCCCCGCTCGTCGGAAAGGCGGCGGCGAGCCTGCTGTTCGCGGTCGCCCTCCTCGCCAGCGGCCAGAGCAGCACGATCACGGGAACGCTCGCGGGCCAGGTCGTGATGGAGGGCTTCATGGACTGGCACATCGCCCCCTGGCTGCGCAGGCTCATCACGCGCTGCTGCGCCATCATCCCCGCCATCGTGCTCATCGCCCTGCGCGGCGACAACAGCATCACCAGCCTGCTGACCCTGAGCCAGGTCGTCCTGGCGATCCAGCTCCCCCTGGCCATGTTCCCCCTGCTGATTTTCGCCGGATCCCGGCGACGCATGGGCGAGGGAAGGATAGGCGGATTCCTTATGGCCACCGGATGGGCCTCGTGCCTCGTGATCACCACCCTGGACATCTACGGTCTGCCGGACGCGATGCACGACGCCATCGGCGTGTTCACCGGGCAGT
>CAYNLL010000123.1:0-8510 GCA_964398015.1 uncultured Opitutaceae bacterium
AGCATCTCGCTCAAGCAGGACCCGTACTTCTACATCGAGAAGCAGGTGATCGGAGTCGTCGCGGCCGCCGCGCTCTGCTTTGTGGCGAGCCGGATCAATCTCGACTATGCCCGCCGGGCCTCGAAATGGGTGGCCGCGGCCGCCCTGCTGCTGCTCCTCCTCGTCCTCATCCCGCACCTTGGCGTCTCGGTCAAGGGCAGCCGGCGGTGGCTCGGCTACGGTGCGGCGCGCCTCCAGGTCTCCGAGTTTGCCAAGCTGGCAATGGTGTTCTGCCTGGCGCACTACCTCGCCCTCAACCAGACGCGGATCGGAGACTTCAAGCGCGGCTATCTTTACCCGCTGGCGATCATCGGCGCCTTCGCGGGGCTCATCCTCCTCGAGCCCGACTTCGGGACCGCGGCGCTCACCCTTGCCGTGGGGCTCCTCCTGCTTTTCCTCGCCGGGGCGAAGTGGAGGTACACGCTCCCGACAATCGCGCTCTCGGCCGCGGCGTTCGCCGTCCTCGTGGCGCACAATCCCAACCGCATGAGGCGGTTCACCGCGTTCATGGACGTCGAGGGCAACCGCCAGGGCGGGACCTACCAGCTCTACCAGTCGCTCGAGGCGTTCGCGGCCGGGGGCACGACGGGCGCCGGCCTGGGCCAGGGGCGCCAGCAGATCAACTTCCTCCCGGAGGCGCACACGGATTTCATCTTTGCGGTGGTGGGCGAGGAGCTCGGCATGTGGTTCACGCTGGCCGTCGTGGGCGTGTTCGCGGCGATGTTCGTGGCGGGCCTCGCCCACCTGCGCAGGGCGCCCAACCTGTTCCATTTTCTCCTCGCGGCCGGATGCCTGCTGCTCATGTGCCTGCAGTCGATCATCAACCTGGGCGTGGTGACGGGGGTCCTGCCGACGAAGGGCATGTCGCTGCCCTTCATTAGCGCCGGGCTCTCGAACCTCCTGCTGATGGGTCTGCTGCTCGGGATCCTCATCAACACCCAGCGCAACTGGGGGCGCGCCGCCCTCCCGGCGGGCGCGATGAGGGAGGTCCTCCAGTGAGCCGGTTTCTCATCTCCTGCGGGGGAACCGGGGGTCATGTGTCGCCCGGCATCTCGCTGGCCGAAGGCCTGACGGCCCGCGGCCACGAAGTCACGCTCCTCATCAGCATGAAGAGGGTGGATTCCCGCCTGGTGGAGAAGTACCCCAAGCTCCATTTTGAGCGGATGCCGGGGGCAGGGTTTTCCTGGGGCCCGGCGGGAATGGCCCGTTTCGCTGCGTCCGGGGTGGCCGCGCTCCGACTCTGCATGAGGCTCATGGACGCCCGCCGGCCGGACGTCGTCGTGGGCTTCGGCGGCTTCACCTCTGCACCGGCGGCGATGGCGGGCCGGCTGCGCGGCATCCCCGTGGCGCTGCACGAGGCGAACCGGGTGCCCGGCCGGGCGGTGCGCCTGTTCGGGAGGTTCGCCCAGCGCGTCTACCTGCCCCTGGGCGTGCGCATTCCCAGCGTCGGCGCGGCGGCGACCCGGCACGCGGGCCTGCCCGTCCGGAGCGAGATCGTCAGGATGCCGGCCGCCGCGGCTCGCCAGGCCCTCGGGCTTGATCCGAAGGCGAAGGTGCTCGCCGTTTTCGGCGGGAGCCAAGGTGCGACCGCACTCAACAAGTGGGCGCGATCAAGCCTCGAGGCGCTGGCTTCCGAGAGGATCCAGGTGGTCTGTGTGACGGGGCTGGGCAAGGGAGACGCCGAGACGCTCGTGCTCAAGTCCAAGTCGGGGGAGCCCGTGAAGGCCGTCTTCATCCCCTTCTGCGATGGCGTGGCCGAACTGCTTTCGGCGGCCGACCTCGTGGTCTCCAGGGCGGGTGCCGGGACGATTTCGGAGCTGATACGCTGCGAGACGCCTGCCATCCTGATCCCGTACCCCCACGCCGCCTCCGACCACCAGCGGGCCAACGCGGCCTTTTTCGAGCGCCAGGGCGGCGGAATGGTCGTCGAGGAATCGTCCATGGGAAGCCTCCAGTCGGAGGTGCTGGACGTGGTGTTCAACGAATGGCTGCTGCGCCAGTTCCACGGGAACCTGAGGAGGATGGACCGCTCCAACTCTCTCGAGGTGATGCTGGCGGATCTGGAGGACCTTGCACGTCCGCGGCCGGAGCCGCGCGCCGGGAGGGCGGTCGGCGCCGCAGCATGAGACCCTCGCCGCCACCTTCGCTCTTCGGGCGCAGCGTGCGCCGGATCCACTGCCTGGGGGTCGGCGGCATGGGGATGGCGCCGCTCGCGGTCTACCTTGCGCGGTCCGGATGGCAGGTGTCTGGGGAGGACGACGCGCTGGCCGAGGAGGTTGCCCCGTTTCTGGCCGGTGCCGGCGTGAGGCTCGTCGGTCTCCCGGACGCATGCGACCTGGTGGTGAGGTCGTCCGCCGTCCACGAGTCGCATCCGTCATTCGCCGCGGCCGCCGCCCGGGGACTGGAGGTCGTGAGGCGGGGCGAGCTCCTCGCGGAGGTTCTTCGCGAGCGGAAGCTGGTCGCCGTCTGCGGTTCCCACGGCAAGACCACCACAACCGCGATGCTGGTGACGGCGCTCAGGGCCGCCGGCTTTCCCGCGGGGTACGTGTGCGGCGGCCTATTCAACGATGCGACACCGCCCGCGGCCGTGGGCTCGAACGATTGGGTCGTGGCGGAAATCGACGAGAGCGACGGGACGATTGACGGGTTCTCCCCGGAGATCACGGTCCTGGTCAACCTGGACTGGGACCACCCGGACCGCTACGGCACCCCTGCGGACGTCGAGCGGACCTTCTCCGCCCTTTGCGCCCGCACGCGCGGAGCCGTCCTGGTGGGGGACGCGTGCCCGCTGTCCCTGAGGCTGGCGCCGGCGGCGTCGACATTCGGGCGCAGCGGCGGGTACACCGGAAACCTGGCAGGCGAGGGCGACGGGCGGATGAGGATCGCGCTCGGTGGCCTCTTCCGGCCGCAGGAGGTCCTGGTGAGGGCCAGCGGGGAATTCAACGTGGCCAACGCGACGGCGGCGCTCGCGGCGGCCCAGCTCGTAGGCGTCGGGCCCTCGCGGACGCTGCTTGCGGACTATCCGGGAGTCAGGAGGCGCCAGGCCGTGCTCATGGAGGAGGCGGGCCTCACCGTGGTCGAGGACTACGCGCACCACCCCGCCGAGATCCGCGCCCTCCTCTCCAGCCTGCGCCGGCGCGTGGCGCCGCCCGGCCGACTGGTCGCCGTGTTCCAGCCCCACCGGCACACGCGCACGGCCCAGTTCAAGGCGGAGTTCGCGGCGTCGCTCGCCCTTGCCGACAGCGTCCACCTGCTCGACGTGTACTCCGCGGGCGAATCCGCCGTCTCCGGCGGCACCAGCGCCGACATCTACGCCGAGATCAAAAGGTGCGCCCCGCGGCTGCACGTGAGCTATCTTCCGGGAAACCCGTCGGGATTCGTCGACACGCTCCTGAGCGACGCCAAGCCAGGCGACCTTGTCGCCTTTGTCGGGGCGGGCGACATCAACCAGACGGCCCGAGCGTGGGTTGCGGCCGCGAGGGTCGAGCTCGTCCGCCTGCAGCGATGGGACCGCTTCTTCGCGGCCGTGCGGCCCCTCCTGGCGGCCTCGACGGCGTTCGGGCGCGAGGAGCCCCTGGCGACCAAGACGACCCTGCGCGTCGGCGGGGCCGCGAGGCTCTTCGCCGAGCCGTCGTCGGAGGAGGACCTGCGCACCCTGCTCGTCGAGGCCAGGAAGGCCGCCCTGCCCGTGTTCGTCCTGGGCCGCGGCTCGAACCTGATCGTGCCGGACAAGGGGGTCGACGGCCTGGTGGTGTCGCTCTCCCACAAGGCCTGGTCCGGCTTCGAGACGCTGGCCGACGGCAGGGTCAGGGCGGGGGCCGGGCTTCGGCTGAAGAATCTCTGCGGCCTGGCGGCGGCCGCCGGCCTGTCGGGCTTCGAGTTCCTCGAGGGCATTCCCGGGAGCGTCGGGGGCGCGCTCAGGATGAACGCGGGCGCGATGGGGGGATGGATGTTCGACGTCGTCGACGAAGTGCGGCTGATGTCCATGGACGGCGCGGTGACGACGCTGCCGCGATCGGCGATGAAGGTGGATTACCGCCTCTGCGCCGACGTGGCGGAAGCTATAGCCCTGGGGGCTGTCCTTCGGCCCGCCTCGGCCTCCGATGCCGATGCGATCGGACGCCAGATCGAGGCCTACAGGCGCAAGCGCCACGAGTCGCAGCCCCGCGAGCCGAGCGCCGGGTGCATCTTCAAGAATCCCCCGGGCGCGTCAGCGGGGCGCCTCATCGAGGAGAGCGGGCTGAAGGGGGCCAGGGTGGGCGGCGCCGAGGTCTCCCGCGTCCACGCGAACTTCGTGGTGAACCGCGGCGAAGCGACAAGCGCGGACGTGCTCGAGCTGGTGCGCCGCGTGAGGGCCGCGGTGCTCCAGGCCAAGGGAGTCGAGCTCGAGCCCGAGGTTCTCCTCTACGGGATGGACTGGAGGGACGTGCTGTGAGCCTGCCCCTGGTAGCCGTGTTCGCAGGCGGGACCTCGGCCGAGCGCGAGGTGTCGACGGGATCCGGATCCGCGTGCGCGGTCGCCCTGGCGAGGTCCTTCACGACCCGGCTCTTCAACGTGGTCGCCGACGCGCTGCCCGACGGCTACGACCCGGGTAGGCACGTCGTGTTTTCCACGCTCCACGGCACGTTCGGCGAGGACGGCGGCATGCAGCGCCTCCTGGACGCCGCCGGCGGGGCCTATGCGGGCTGCGATGCCGCCTCGAGCGCGCTGACGATGGACAAAGAGCTCACGAAGAGGACGGTGGCGGCAATGGGAGTCAGGGTGGCCGATGCCGTGGTGTTTGACGCGGCCGGCAAGCCGACCGCCGCCGAAGTCGTCCGGCGGCTGGGCGAAAGGATCGTCGTCAAGCCGAACAACGAGGGCAGCAGCGTCGGGCTGAGCGTCGTCGGCGACGCGGCCGGCCTTGAGGCCGCGCTCCGGTCGATCAGCCGGGGCCGCTGGCTCGCCGAGCGCCGGATCGACGGCAGGGAGCTCTCGGTGGGCGTGCTCAGGGGCTCGGCGATGGGCATTGTCGAGATCCGGCCCAGGTCGGGCGTGTATGACTATTCGAGCAAGTACACAAAAGGGCTGACCGAGTACCTCGCTCCGGCGCCCCTTGGCGACGCGGTGACCGCCGTGGTCAGGGCGGCGGCAGAGACGGCGTTCGCAGCCTGCGGGTGCCGCGACTACGCGCGCGTGGACTTCATCCTCTCCGGCGACGGCGAGCCGTTTTTGCTCGAAATCAACACGCTCCCTGGCATGAAGGAGACCAGCCTGCTGCCAATGAGCGCTCGCTGCGCGGGACTGGATTTCACGGCCTTGGTAAGGGAGATGGTTTCACCCGCGGTCGAGCGCTTCCACTCTGGCATCGCGTCCCGCCGTCCATGAGCAAAGACACCTATATTCTGCCCGAGAGCCGCACCTGGAGGGAAATTCCCCAGCAGGTGAGGCCGCGCGCGATGTCGCCCGAGGGCCGCAGGCGGATGATGATGCGGGTGGTCCGCGGCGCGACGGGGCTCCTCGTGCTCGGGCTGGTGGCCTGGGGCGCCTGGCAGGTGTCCGCCGTCCTGCGCGACCCGTCGTCCTTGCCCGAGTCCGCCAAGTCCGACCGCATACGGAGCCTTGTGCTCGTGACGGACGGGGTCCTGGACAAGGGATGGCTCGCGCGCACTCTCGCGATTCCCGGCGACGCGACGCTCATGGGCACGGATCTCATGGAGCTGCGCTCCAGGGTGCTTGCCGACTCCCAGGTGAGCGCCGCCACGGTCATCCGCAACTTTCCCGACACGCTGACCGTTCGTGTCTCGGAGCGCTCTCCGGTCGCGCGGGTCATGGCCCAGCCCGACGGCGGCAAGGCGACCATGCTCCTTGTCTCCAGGGACGGGGTCTCCTTCGCGGGTACGGGATTTGATCCCGCCATGGTGGCCTCCCTGCCGTGGCTGGACGGCGTGAGGCTGGTCCGCCAGGGCCGCGGAATGGCCCCGATCGACGGGATGCCGGCCGTCGCCGACCTGCTGGCCTCCGCCAAGCTTGAGGCGGAGGGCCTCTACCGGAACTGGCTCGTGGTCTCCATGGCCCGGCTCGGCTCGGACGGGGAGATCGAGGTGCACACCCGCGACGGGATGAGGGTCATCTTCGGGACCAGGGAGGACTACCTCAGGCAGATCGCCCGGCTCGACCTGCTGATGGACGACGCGTCGTCGGACCCGACCCGGCCCCTGAGGATGGTCAATCTTTCGCTCGGCGCCCAGGTGCCGGTGGCCTACGGGACCGCGGCGCCGATCATCGGCTCCCAGCCGGCGGCCCCGGAGCACACCCCCATGCCCGGCCCGATGATCACCTATCCCGCGTTCTCGAACCTCCAATCCGACTCGCACCGTGGCCTCTAAGAACACGTTCATCGGCGCCGTCGAGATCGGAACCTCCAAGGTGACCGCGCTTGTCGGCGAGTACACGGGCCGCGAGATCGTCATCATCGGCTGCGGGGAGTGCGCCTCCCGGGGCGTCATCAAGGGCAGCGTCGTCGACTACCGCTCGGCGACGGAATGCACCCACGGCGCCCTCGAGCTCGCCGAGCGCGACGCAAACGAGCGCATCGACCACGTCTACCTGGCCCAGACCGGCGGCCACCTCGAGGGGTTCTACAACGAGGCCACGCTGAACGTGAAGGCGGCCGACAACATGATCGAGCTGGACGACATCCGCACGGTCTGCGACCTGGCGAAGGCCAAGGACCTTCCCCTGGGACGCATGGTCGTCCACAACATCCGCCGCCCCTTCCGGGTCGACGGCAGGCTGGTGCCGACATCTCCGGAGAACCTTGTCGGCCAGAGGCTGGAGGTCGGCTACTGGACCGTGCACGGGCAGGAGCAGCGCCTCGCCGACAACATCCACGTTATCCGCGGCTTCAACCTGGAGGTCCGCGAGCTTGTCCTGTCGAGCCTGGCCTCCGGCCACATGGTCACGAGCATGGAGGAGCGCCAGAACGGGGTCCTCGCGATCGACATCGGCGCCGGGACGACCGACTACGTCCTCTACCGCAACGGGGCGCCCCACACCACCGGCGTCGTTGCCGTCGGGGGCGCCCACTTCACGAACGACCTGAGCATCGGCCTCAGGCTCACCGAGGCGCAGGCCGAGAAGCTGAAGCTCCGGTTTGGCCGCGCCGTCGTCCAGTCGCGCGACAAGGGCGAGAAGGTGTGGCTCGACGGCAACTTCTCGATCGGCGACCGGCAGTTTGCGCGGCAGGCGATCGAGAACATCACGGCGGCGCGCGCCTGGGAGCTCCTTGAGGTGGTGAAGAAGAAGCTCGGGCACGCCTTTTCCCCGGACAGCTGCGCAGGGGGCGTGGTGCTCACGGGGGGGGCCGCCAAGCTGCCCGCCATCTCCGAGTGCGCGGCGACGGTCTTCGGCACCCAGGCGCGGCTCGGCCAGGCGCCGTCGTGGGTGAACGAGAACCTGCGCGACCCCGGGTTCCACACGGCGCTCGGCATCCTCTACTACGGGGTGAGCGCCCAGGGCGAGCGCGCCGCGGCCAGCCGACGCAAGGGCGGTTTCCTGCACAACATGTCCCGCCTCTTTGCCTCGACGTGAACCCGAACGAACTTCCCCTCGAGAGCCAGCCCCTCTGCGACCGCAGCGTGGCCATCAAGCTCGTCGGCGTTGGCGGCGCGGGCTCCAATGCCGTCGACCGCCTGAAGATGGAAAGCCTGGAGCGGCTCCAGCTCGCGGTGATCAACACCGACAACCAGGCGCTGTCGAGCTCGCCGGTCCAGGACAAGATCCTCATCGGCATGGGCACGACCCGGGGCCTCGGCGCGGGCGGGGACCCTGACCTCGGCAGGCAGGCGGCCGAGGACGACCGCGAGAAGATTGCCGCGGTGGTCAAGGACTGCGACCTTGTCTTCATCCTGGCGGGGATGGGGGGCGGCACCGGGGGCGGGGCCTCGCCCATCGTCGCCGAGATCGCCGCCGAGCAGGGGGCTCTTGTGATCGCTTTCGTGACGCTCCCGTTCAGCTTCGAGGGGGGCCGGCGCCTGAAGCAGGCCGAGGAGGGGCTGGCCGCCCTGCGCAGGGCGTGCGACGCGGTCATACCGCTTCCCAACGACATCCTCCTGCAGGAGGGGACCGACAGCGAGACGGTGCTCGACTCGTTCGCGCGCGCCGACGAGTGGATCGGCAGGGGAGTCAAGGCGATCTGGTCGATGCTGTCCAAGACGGGCCTGATCAACGTCGACTTCTCCACCCTCAGGCAGGCCTTCCAGCAGCGCGGCGCCAAGACGCTCTTCGGCCTTGCGGAGGGGGCGGGCGAGAACGCCGCCGCCGAGGCCATAGCGAGCCTCAAGCTCTGCCCCCTGCTGCACACGCCCGAGTTTTCGCGCAAGGCGGACCGCCTCCTGGTGAACATCACCGGGGGCACCGACCTGACGCTGCCCAAGGTGAACGAGATCATGAACGCCATCGCGGAGCAGTTCGGCCGCGACTCCCACATC
>CAYNLL010000124.1:0-8429 GCA_964398015.1 uncultured Opitutaceae bacterium
CAGCAGGCGGCCGAGCGAGAACCAGTGGTCCTGCGGCACCTGCCCCAGGGCGATGGCGACGTAGCTGCACAGGCGCGCCTCCGAGGCCAGAAGGTCGTAGAATCCAAGGTCGCGACGGCGCTCGGAGACGTTGAACCCCGTTGAGAACAGGTCCCTCGCGGAGTCGAACAGGAAGGAGAAGTCCATCGCGGCCATCTCGTCGCCCAGCGCGGCCAGCGCCTCCACCTCCAGAAGGCGCGCCCGGGCGCGGGCGCCGGCGTCGCGCAGCGCGCGGGAGAATTCGGGAGGGTAGGCGCCGTTTCCCCCCGACGGGTCCGGCGACGGGTCGAGCGCCGCAACCTCCCGCAGCGTGGGGACGCGGTCGAGCGCGGTGAGCTTCTCTTGAAGCGCGGAGGCCGGCGCAGCCGCGGCCCGAGGTCCCGCACCCGGGAGGGGCGCGGCCTGCCACACCCCGTCGCGCGTGCCTTCAAGTCCAGCGCAGGGCAGCTCCAGCCACGGCGCCAGGAAGCGCAGCTCCTCGAGGTGCTCCTCGCAGCCGCGCCTGAGCGCCCCGGCCCATTTGACGGTCCCCTCCGCCCCGCCCGCCATCGCGTCGGCAATCGCGTCGGCCTGGCGCGCCGCGCTCTGCAGGGCGGCGAATGCCGCGCGCAGCCCGGACGGCGCCTTCTCCAGCTCCGCGTCGAGCCTGCCAAGCGCGGCGTTCCTCCCGGCCAGGCCGCAAAGGACCCCGAGGGTGTCGCGCAGGCCGGAAAACACCTGCGGAGCCAGAATCTTCTCGTCGGCCAGCTCCCTTATTCCCGGGCCGTGCGTGAGCAGGTGCCCCGCGAGGTTGCCGCTGTCCACGCTCGACACATACAGGGGCTGGAGGGGCTGGAGCGTGCGCGTCGCGTACCAGTTGTAGAAGTGCCCGCGGTACCGCTCGAGCCTGCCCATGGCCGCAAGGGTGTCCCGGGAGCGCCGGATCACGCCCCCGGCCGGGAGATAGCCGAGGTCCCTCGCGGCGAGGTTGGCCAGCAAGGCCAGGCCCATGTTCGTCGGGGACGTCCGCGAGGCGATCCTGGGCTCTGGAACCTCCTGGAAGTTGTCCGGCGGCAGCCAGTTCTCCTCGGCCGAGACGAAGGTTTCAAAGAAATGCCACGTCTTTCGGGCGGCGCGCCCCAGGAAGGCCACCTGGTCCTTGCCCAGCGCCGGGGCCTTTGCCTCGATCGGCCGGCTGATCCACCAGGCGATCCACGGCGCGGCCGCCCAGACGCCGAGGATGGGCATCGCAATGTGCCATTGCGCCGGCTGGAGCCTGACCAGCAGGAATCCCACCAGCACCGAGGCGGCGGGCGCGATCCACATCGTGGCGTAGAAGCCCGCAAGGTCCGCCCGCCGCATGCGCTCGGACTCGTTGGAGGTCCGCCATTCGAGGAGGCGCTTGTGCGTCACCAGCAGGCGCAGCAGCGTCTTACCGACCGCGTCGACGCTGATGAACGCGTCGTACGGAAGGAACGCAAGGGTGAGGAACGTCTGGCCGAGCTGGCGCCCGCACGCCTCCCCCACCCCGCCCAGGTGCACCGCCAGCGGCAGGTCGGCGGGCTTTCGCAGCAGATCCACAAGAGCCGCCAGGGCGCCGGGCAGCATGACGATCGCCAGGACGAGCAGGGATCCCATGGCCCCGAATTCGGGAAGGAGGAGCCAGCCGCCCACGAGCAGCGACATCAGGGCAACGGGGACCAGGCTGCGCCTCAGGTTGTCGAGGATCTTCCATTGGGAGAGGGCCGAGAGCGGGTTGGCGATCCGGCGGGCGTCGGGACCCGGCACCCGCGGTAGGAGCCACTGCGTGATCTGCCAGTCGCCGCGGATCCAGCGGTGGCGCCGGTCGATGTCCACATTGTAGCGGGACGGGTGCTCCTCGTAGAACTCGACGTCGCTGACCAGGGCGGAGCGGGCATGGCACGCCTCGAGAAGGTCGTGGCTAAGGACGGTGTTTTCCGGGAAGCGCCCGCTCATGGCCTTCTGGAAAGCGTCGACGTCGTACACCCCCTTGCCGATGAACGATCCCTCCTGGAAGACGTCCTGGTACACATCCGACACCTCGCGGGTGTAGGGGTCGATCCCGGCGTCGCTGGCAAAGAGGCGGACGAACCACGACCGCCGCGCGCTGGGCAGGCTCACGCCGATGCGCGGCTGGAGGATGCCGTAGCCCTCGACGACGATGCCCCGCGTGGCATCGAACACCGGCCGGTTCAGCGGATGGGAGATCGTCCCGACAAGCTGGCGCCCCGCGTCGCGCGGAAGCTGGGTGTCGGTGTCGAGCGTGATGACGTACCTGATGGAGGGGAAGATCGCCGTGGCGCCCACGATCTCGGAGAAATGCTCGCGCCCCGCGCCGCGCAGCAGCGCGTTGAACTCGGCAAGCTTGCCCCGCTTGCGCTCGTACCCCATCCACAGGTTTTCGCCGGCATTCCAGCGCCGCGGCCTGTGGATCAGGAAGAAGAGATCCCGGGCGTCCGAAAGGTGCTTGCGGTTGAGCGCCTCGATTCCCGCCCGCGCCCTCTCCAGCAGCGGTCCGTCCTCCGGCGACACCTCCGACGCCGAGTCGCAGAAGTCGGTGAGCAGGGCGAAGTGGAGGCTCTTGTCGCGGTTCGACAGGTGGTGGATCTCCAGGGTCTCGATCAGGCGGTCCACCCCCTCCAGGCTCGTGAGCAGGGTCGGGACGACCACCATGGCGCTGCACTCGGGCGGGATCCCCGACGAGAAATCCATCCGGGGAAGGAGCCTGGGCCTCACGAGCAGCGTGCAGAGCCAGTTGACCAGGGCCACGGCCAGCTGGCTGGCGCAGAGGGCGACGACCACGGCGAACAGGGCAAGCTTCCAGGCGGGCTCCGCGTGCTCCCGCGCCAGCTGGAGCGAACCCAGCGTGGCCAGCAGGGTCAGCACCGCGATGCCGCCCGCATAGAACGGGAGCGGGAACCTGCGGATGCTGCGCTCGGCGAACGTGTGCCAGGGCCAGCGGACGTTGACCTCTTTCCCCAGAAGCGGCTGGCCCTTGTCGATCAGGAAGAAGCCCACGTGTGAGGTCCTGTCACCAATCCCCCGTTCGCGGGCGCTCACCGCGGCCAAGCCGACGGCGCACCGCGCGACGTTCGGCTCCGGGATCCCGCTGTGCCGCGCAAAGAACTCCACCGAATGGCGATAGCGGTCGCGGGTCGCGAAATCCATCGCTGCGTACACGCCCGCCGGGTCCGAGCGCAGGATCTCCTCGACCAGGCTGAGGCCCTCGACGAACTCCTTCCAGTCGGTGGCGCTAAGGAGGCGCAGGCTGGCGATGCTGTGGCTGACCGAGACCTGGTCGGCCGCCTGCCTCTGGCTCTCCTGCTGGACCAGCTGCTCGATGGAAAGCCCCTCCTCGATGAGGCGCTGCTCGAGCCAGCTGCGCGCCAGGTGCAGCACGGGGCACTGCCGCGACAGGCGCTGGCTGAACTCCGAGACAAACGAGCTGGAGAGCGGAAGGTCGGCCTTGGCCATGTCGGCCACGACAATGACCAGATGGGAGGTGCTCTTCTCCGCCACCTGCTGAAGGCGATCCACCCACAGGTCGGCGAGGTCGCGGTCGACGCGCGCGAGCGACAGCCGCGCCGTCACCCGCTGGAGGTTCTCGATCAGGCCCAGGCGCAGCATGATGGGAATCGCCCACAGCTCCCCGATCTTCAGGTCGTCCACCGTCTGATAGGCGGCGACGAAGGCGCTGAGCGGCGCCAGATCGACCTGCGCATCGACGTGGGAGATCAGCTCGAGCACGATCTCGTAGACGCGGGGAAGGCCCGTGCAGGGGCCCTCCAGAAGGCGGGGCAGCTCGCGGCTGTAACTGCGCGGCAGATGGCGCCGCGCCATCTGGATCTGCTCCTCGATCAGGTAGAAGTTGTCCAGGAGCCATTCGGCGGCGGGCGTTATCCGCCGGCTCGGATCCACGGAGAGGGTCGACCGGTTGAAGTCCCGCAGGCCCTGTTCGTTTCTCTCGAGCCTGGCCAGCAGGCGATCTGAGCCGTGATCTATGGCCACCCTGTGCCCCGCCGCCAGCGCCTTGGCGTGACGCGCGAGCTGCTCAACGCTGAAGAGTTCAGCCCGCAGAGGAGGGTCGCCCGCGCGGGGGCGCGGATGCGTCTGCCTGGAGATCCAGGTCTGCCAGTATGAGAAGGGAGTCTGCATCAGCCGTCGGTCCCAAGGCGGATAGCCGGGCCGGCGGGCGAACCGACCCGCCGGGCCACGTTCACCCTGCGCAACTCCGTTCCCGAGCCCGACGCACGCGGGGGTCAATGAGTCGGATTGGAGTGGGAGGTGCGGGTCGTCTCATCCGTGCCCTAGGATGGTCCCCTTCCGCGAGAAAGGGTATGGGGTGTTATTCCCCGCTTCCCCGCGTGGTTGGCCCTCCTTCCGTGACGGGCGCGGCAGCCGCCTGGCCCCCATAGGGTATCACCCCACAGACCGGGCGGGCCAGGCAGAGTAGACTCAAGTGCGCCCTTATTCGGCCGCTGCCCCATCTCCTTGGCCGCGCGGGCGGAGGTTCGGCGTCGCGCATCCGGCAGGCCAGCCCGGAAATCCCCCAGAATCCGCCCTCAATTCATGAATGACCGACTCGACTCCATCGTCGCACAGATGCGCCACCTCGAACGGGAACTGGTCGAGGAGACCCTGAAGAAGGAGGCCGAGTTCAGCTACCGGTTCAAGAACCGCAAGGCGCAGTTCACCGATGCTGCCAAGGCCAGTCACCGGAAGCTGCGCGTGGGCTTCCCCCGCTACCTGCTGCATTCGCGGTTCCTCGTGGTGGCGACCACCCCGGTCATCTGGATGTGCGCGCTTCCGATCTTCCTCTGCGACATCATCGGCAGCGTCTACCAGGCCATTTGCTTCCCGATCTACGGCATCCCCACGGTCGACCGGCGCGAGTACATCGCGTTCGACCGCAGCCACCTCTCCTATCTCAACTTCGCCGAGAAGTTCAACTGCGAGTACTGCGCCTACGCGAACGGCATCCTCGCCTATTTCACCGAGATCGCCGCGCGCACCGAGCAGCACTGGTGCCCTATCAAGCACGCCAACTGCGTGAAGTGCTCCCACAGCCGTTACAAGAAGTTCGTGGATTACGGCGACGCCGAGGGCTACCGCGCGCATGTCGAGGAGGTTCGCCGGGACTTTGGGGACATCACTTGCCCGGCGGTCGCTGCGGAGGCGGGACCGGGCAAGGCCCCAAGCCCCTGAACGCTCCCGGCCGGGGCCGCGGAACGGCGAAGCCGGGGATACCTGCTTGCGGCGCTCCTTACGTCTTTGCCGGCAGCTTCTGCAGCTTGGCAATCAGCTTGTCGTCGGCGTCCAGCTTCACCTGCAGGTCGGCGGACTGGTTCTTGGCATCCGCCAGCTGCGTCTGAAGCTTGGCCGTCTCGGCCTTCGCCTCGGCCAGCTGGTCACGCGCCACAGCTGTCTCTGTCTGCGCGATCTCGGTCTCCCCCTGGTGCTTGATCGAGGCGATCTTGGCGTCCTCCATCTGGGTCTGGAACGTGGTGGAGATCACGCGGGCCTTGTCCAGGGACGCCTGCAGGTCGACGTCGGCGGCCTTCACCTTGTCCACCTCGGCCTGGCTCAGGACGGAGTCGGCCTTAGCGTCGTCCATGCGTTTCTGCAGCCGCGCGGTGCGGGCGGCGATCTCGCTGGCCTGGGTCTGAAGCACGAGCACGTCGGCCTGGGTCTGGGCTAGCCTGTTCTTGCCCTGGGCAATGGTGCTGTCCCGGTCCCCTACCTCGCTCCAGAACACGCCGGCAGCGACGAGAAAGACAAGCGAGAGAGAGCCGAGGGCGATGGCAAGGATCGGGGTTGCCGGCTTGGCCGGGCTCGGTGCGGCCGCCGCATCGGGAGCCGCGCCTTGGGGAGCGGCCTTTGCGGGAGCGGGGCGGGTGGGCGGGACCGCGGCATTCGCGGGAGGGGTGGAGGGTGCGTCAGGCATGGCGAAAAGAGCGTACACCCCCGGGGAGTCCCGCGCCATGGGGTGAAACCCGATGCGCGGGCCGGGCCCCGCCCGGGGCGCGCGGCGGCGCCTATACCGAGGTCGACGCGCCGTCAGCCGACCCGGGGAACAGCTGCTCCAGCTCCCCCATCACGTCGTCGCTCCTGTGGTCCAGGCGCGAAAGCGGGTCGGCAAGCGCCGTTTTCTGCTCCTCGCCCTTCTCCATGCGCGCAAAAAGGTGCAGCTGGCGCTCCGCCTGGAGCCAGATCTCCTCGTCGACGCCGCTGGGGCAGCCCCTCTGCCTCCAGAGAACCTCCGCCTCGGCGGAGATCTCCGAGTAGGTGGGGACCTGCGCGGGGCGGGTCGGCGGTTGGGACGGCGTCTTTCGTGCTTTGGCTTTCATAATGAGGGATGTTTCAGTTCGAGTCGTTCGTGAGGATGACCTTCAGGGCGCGTTCCCTGCCGGCGTTTCCAAAGGTGTCGTAGGCCTTGATGATGTCGCCCAGGGCGAAGTGGTGGGTGATCAGCTGCTTTGGCTTCAGCCTGCCGGACATGACCGTGCGCAGCAGCAGCGGCGTTGTCACGGCGTCGACCAGCCGCGTCGTGATCGTGATGTTCTGCGACCAGAGCTTCTCGAGGTGCAGGTCCACGCTCTTGCCGTGCACGCCTATGTTGGCGATGTGGCCGCCCGCGCCGACGATGGCCTGGCAGATGCCGAATGTCGCGGCGATGCCGACCGCCTCGATGGCCACGTCCACTCCCTTGCCCTCCGTCATCGCCATCACCTTCTCCGCGGCCTTGCCGTCGGTGCTGTTGACGACCGCGGTCGCCCCGAATTGCTTGGCCACCTCGAGGCGGTTGTCGTCGAGGTCGATGACGATGATCTTGGCCGGCGCGTAGAATTGCATGGTCAGCAGCGCCGACAGCCCGACGGGGCCCGCGCCGATCAGGGCGACCGTGTCGCCCGGCTCGACGCAGCCCTTGAGCACGCCGCATTCGTAGCCGGTCGGCAGGATGTCGCTGAGCATCACCATCGCGTCCTCATCGGCGCCCTCGGGGATGTGGTAGAGGCTCGAGTCCGCGAACGGGATCCTGACAAACTCGGCCTGGGTCCCGTCGATCGTGTTGCCGAGGATCCACCCGCCGTTGTCGCAGTGGGAGGGCATGCCGCGGCGGCAGTTCTCGCACCGCCCGCAGGACGTGATGCAGGAGATCAGCACGCGGTCGCCCTTCTTGAAATGGCTGACTCCCGCGCCGGCCTGGTCGATGACCCCAATCCCCTCGTGGCCCAGGATGCGCCCGGCGTCCACGGTGGTCAGGTCCCCCTTCAGGATGTGCAGGTCCGTGCCGCAGATGGTCGTGCGGGTGATTCGGACGACGGCGTCGGTCGCCTCCTTCAGCGGGGGCTTCGGCACGTCTTCGAATTTCTTGTTTCCTGGACCGTGGTAGACAAGGGCTTTCATGGGGCTGTGGGGTTGGGTTCGCGGGCGTTGTGGGGCAAGCCGAGGATCAAACAACGACGCGCGAGGCATACCGACCCCCCGCATGCGGTCCAAAATGGGCTCTGCGCGACAGTACACTCTCCGGCCGGACCGCGCCTATGGGGTGAAGCACCCAAGACGCGGGGAGGTTGCGGATCGCCTCCCTACGCCTGGCCCGGGGCTCCCCACTTCCAGTCCCGGATTTCCGGCATGTCCTGCCCGAACTTGTCGATGTACTGCTTGTGCTCGACCAGCTTGTCCTTGAGCTGCTGCTTGAGGTAGGTGCCCTTGGCGCCCGTCTGCGGGAGGCGGTCAACGGCATCCATGACGAGGTGAAAACGGTCCATCTCGTTGAGCACCGTCATGTCGAAGGGCGTCGTGATCGTGCCCTCCTCCTTGTAGCCGCGGACGTGGATGTTGGCGTGGTTGGTGCGCCTGTAGGTCAGCCGGTGGATCAGCCAGGGGTAGGCGTGGAAGGCGAAGATGACCGGCTTGTCCTTGGTGAAGAGCTCGTCGAAGTCCGTGTCGGTCAGGCCGTGGGGATGCTCCGTCTGCGGCTCGAGCTTCATCAGGTCGACGACGTTCACCACGCGGATCTTAAGCTCCGGCAGGCGCCCGCGCAGTATGGAGACGGCCGCCAGCGTCTCCAGCGTCGGCACGTCGCCGCAGCACGCCATGACCACGTCGGGCGCTGAGCCCTGGTCGTTGCTCGCCCACTGCCAGATGCCCACGCCCTCGGTGCAGTGCGTCACGGCCGCGTCCATGGTCAGCCACTGCGGCGCCGGGTGCTTGCCCGCGATGACGACGTTGACGTAGTGGCGGCTGCGCAGGCAGTGGTCCATGACCGACAGGAGGCAGTTTGCGTCCGGCGGGAGGTAGACCCGCACGATCGAGGCCTTCTTGTTGACGACGTGGTCGATGAAGCCCGGGTCCTGGTGCGTGAACCCGTTGTGGTCCTGGCGCCA
>CAYNLL010000125.1:0-2102 GCA_964398015.1 uncultured Opitutaceae bacterium
ACGCCGCGATGCTCGACTCGGCCGCCGCCCTGCCGGCGGTGAAGTTCAGGTTGACCGGCACCTTTCCCGCGCACATCACCCCGAGGTTTGCGATGGCCGCCCCCGCGCCCGGCGGGAGGACGATGCCGACGCGCCGCTCCGCGACCGTCGCCCGGAGGCGTTTGGCCAGGACGGCGGAGACCGCGATCAGCTGGGCGGCGGTCACCACCCTGCGCCCCATCGCGCGGTCGACGAGGGCGATCGATCGGGGTCTCCGGGCAAGCGAGCGCACGACTTCACGGCCGATGTTGCGCCGGAGGACCGGCCGCTCCGCGAACGCGACCATGCCCAGCTCCAGCAGCGCCCGCCGCGCGGCCGCCCCGTTCGCCTGTCCGTGGGGGATCGGCGCGCCGAAAACCACGCACACGGGCGTCGGCATCAGCCGGGGGGACTTCCAGAGGTACCTGTTGCCGGCAAAGGAGAAGATAGACCCCCAGAGGCCGTCGATCGCGGCCGGCACCACGGGCACGCGCGCGCGGCGCGCGATCATCTCATAGCCCTTCCTTATGGCCATCAGCTGGCCCGTGCGCGAGATGCCGCCCTCGGGGAAGACGCAGACGATCTCCCCCCTGAGCAGGGAGCTGATCGCCTCCCGCAGCCACCGCGCCGGCTGCCTCGGCGTGATCTCGATCACGCCGGCCGTCCTCAGCACCCAGCGCAGGAGCGGGCTGGTTCCCGACCCGACGTAGGCCATGAACCGGATGGGCCGAGGGCAGGACAGCTGGAGGACCACCGCATCGACATACGAGAGGTGGTTTGCGATCATCACCGCTCCGCCCGACGCGGGGATGTGGGTCGAGCCGATCACCCGGACGCGGTAGAGAATGCGTGCAAGAACGATCCCGGGCGCCTCTATCCAGCGCGGCATCGTTGTCCGCTTCTTCAAGACTGACATTGGGGTCTGCAGAGCGTGCCGCAGATGGGGACCTCAAGTCGAGCCGGTAACGTCACCTGCCGAGCAGCTTGTCGAGCAGCCCGGACCCCTTCCGGACGGGCGCCTGGACGAGCAGCTCCCTCAGCTGGCTCCGGTCGATGCTCTGGAGCGACCCGCCGAGATGAACCTGCTGGTAGAGATGGGTGTAGCCCAGTTCGTCGTGCCCGTCGGCGAGCAGGCCCACGATCCCCATCACCTTCGCGAGGTTCCCGCGCACGCCCATGTCGAGGTCGACCGCGAGCGGCTGGGCCCTCACCGGCACGCCCTGCGCGTAGGAGACCTTCCCGGTCCCCGTGATGCGCTCCTCCGGGGCGATCACCGCGATCTCGGTGATCCGGATGTCGAGGTCCGCGCCGCGCTGCACCGTCACGTTCATCTGGTCGTAGCGGATGTCCGAGAGCCCGGCCACCGACGCCACCAGGGCCTCCCCGATCTTCTCGGACTTCTTGCCGAAGAGGGCGGTCACGGAATCCAGGGCGCCGGCGATCATCGAGGGCGACTGTTTGACGACGTCCGTCAGGTCCGTGCGCAGGGCCCGGAACTTGCCGTCCTTGCTGGCGAGCTTGCAGTCGCCCTGGAGCCCCTCGACCAGGTCCACGAAGCCGGATCCGCTTCCCGTGGCATGGCCGACGAGGTCGAACCTCCCCTCGACCATCGGGTCCTTCCCGGGATCGAGCGCCAGGAAGAGGGGCGCCGAGTCGAGGTTGTCCGCGGAGACGGTGGCCTTGAGCGCGTACGGCCTGTCCGCGCCCGGGCCGAAAGAGAGGTCACCGTCCAGGCGCACGGCGCTGGCGTCGCCCATGGCGGCCATCCCGGACTCGAGGCGAAAGTCCAGGGGCTCGAGGCGCAGCGTCCCGCGGGCGTTTCGCAGCCGCAAGCCCGGCAGGGCGAAGTCCTCGAGGAGGAACGTCAGGCGTCCCCGGAGCGGCGGCCAGAAGGGATGGGCCGGCGCGGCGGCGACGGCGGCGGCGGGCGAAGGTGATTCGCCGCCCCCTCCGACAGAGAGCGCGGAGAAGACGGCCAGGTCCCCAAGGCTGATCTTCCCGGCCGATAGGGCCGCGTCAAAGACCACGCCGCCGTCCTGGCCCTTCAGGGAACCCGAGAAGACCAGGTCCGCCGTCCGCGTCCC
>CAYNLL010000125.1:2112-8396 GCA_964398015.1 uncultured Opitutaceae bacterium
AGTCCAGCCTCAGGGGAAGGTTGAACGTGCAGTGGCCGTCGGGGTAATAGTCGATCCTCGCGTCGGAGGTTATCGCCGGAAGGGGCTCCGTGCCTCCCGCAGCGAGCGCAAGCCCGGCAACTGCCACCTTGACGCTCAGCTCGCGCACCGAGCCCAGGCTGGCCTCGAAGCTTCCGCTGGCGTCGCCTCCCGCGAGCCCGGGGAGCCCGGACGCAGCGGGCTGGAGCGCGAGCTCGGGAAGGGAGGCGCTCCACGAGCCCGCCGCCTTGATCGCCTCACCCTGGCCGGCGAGGCGCCCCACCCTTGCCTCGACGGAGAGCACCCTGATCCCGTCGCTGCGCGCCGCGAAGGGAGCGAACTGGACCTGCCAGCCCTGCAGGGAGTAGTCCGCGAGGAGAAACGAGGATACCTCCAGGCCCTTGGCCCAGGCGCGGCCCGCCGCGGTGACCGAGACGGCCGACGCCACGAGCGGCGCCTTCGTCCGCAGCGCCAGTCTCCCGTTCTCCGCGCGCATCACGAACTCGCCCTGGGCGTCAGTCCCCGCGACCACGGCGCCGGGGAAGAGGCCGCCAAGCCACGAGAGGGGCAGGCCCTTGACGGTGATCCCCACGAGGTCGCCCGAGGGCTGCGCCACCTTCAGCTCTCCCGATGCCGCGCTGAACTCGAAGGACTGCAGCGCCGTGACGGAGGCCACCGGAGCGGCGCCCGACAGGCTGGTCACCAGGCGGTCCACGCGGAGCGAATCCCCGGTGCGGGCGACGTCGAAGTCGGCGGAGAGCTCGACCCTGCCCAGAGGGGCCAATCCCTCGGCGACGACGCCCAGGCGGTCGGCCGAGGCGCGCAGCTTGCCCTCGGCGTGGGCGTCGCCCGAGGCCGCGTCGAGGGCGTAGTCGCCCCCTCCGTCCAGGTGGAAGGCCGGCAGCCTGCGCCCCAGGGCGAACGGGGCGAGGTCCGTGTCCTTGAGGTCGAGCTTCCACGCCCCGGACAACCGGCTGGACCCGTCAGGGCTGTCCGCGTAAATCGTCGCCACCCTCTCCTGGCCGCGGGTGAGCGCCAGCGAATAGCTGGTCTTTCCCGGACCACGCGCAGCGAAGGCGACGCCGGACAGCCCTATCCCGCCGGGGAACTGCGGCCCCATGGCCGTCGCGTCCGCCTTCAGGTCCGCGCGGGTGAAGGTTCCGGAGGCATCCATGCTCGCCTCCAGCGTGGCGCGCGCCGAGACGGAGGAGACGGGAGCACCGGCATCGTCGACGGCGGCGGCGACGGTGCACTGAAAGCGGCCTTCGCGCCCCGCGCCCAGCCCTCCCCCGGTAAGGACGACGCGCGCCTTGCCGATAGGGCGTCCCCTCTCGTCGGGGAGGATCACCACGCCCTCGAGGTCCACGCCGTCGATTGAGACGTCCGCTGGGACGTTGAAGGCCGCAAGCACGGCCCCGGCCACCCGGGACGCCCAGGGGCCCGCCGGGCTCGCCGCAGGGCCCCTGCGGGCGGCGGGCACCCCAGCGCCTGGCGCCCGCGCGAGGTCGAGCGTCCAGCCCTTGGCGACCAGGTTCCTGATCAGGTAGCCCCTGCCCAGGACGGCCGCGACGACGCCGAGCTCGGCGTCCGCCCGCGGCACGACAAGGACAGCCCCGTCGGTCTCGGCGCGCAGGCCCTCGAGCGACAGCCGGTGCGGACCCGCCGAGACCCAGTCCAGCGTGACCCTCTGCGGCGAGACCGAGGAGAGCGCCCCCCGGGCGACCCACGTCTGGACCGTGGGGATGAACGCCGCGACGACGGCCGCCAGCACCAGCCCCGCGCAAGCGCCCGCTGCAATGAACAGGATGCGCTTGGCTCTCATGAGATCGGGGTACCGCGGCCCGTCGCCGCGTCGCGGCGTTCCGGGCGATGTGCTCAGGGAATGACGAGCGCGTCGCTCAGTCCGATGGCCTTCCTTACGTTGGCCAGGGCCACGAGGTAGTTGTAGTTGGCGGTGAGCTGGTCGGTTTTCGCCTGGGTGAGCGCCACCTGCGAGGTGAGGACGTCCAGCTGCGTGGCGGACCCCGCGTGGTACCGGGCGTCCGCGAGGCGGAGCGCCTCCGCGGCCTGCTCGATGGTCTGGTGCGACGCGGTGACGAGCTCGCCGGCCTCCTGGAGCGTCGAAAGTGACTGGCGCACCTCCAGGTCGACCTCCAGCTCCTCCGAGGCCCGCGAGAGCCGGGCCTGCTCTAGCTGCGACTTTGCCTGCCGCACCTTGCCCTCGGTCGCCCGCCCGTCGAAGATCGACCACTGCGACTGAAGGCCGAAGGTCCACCCGTTGGCCGTCGGGCTCCCATAGAGGGGGTTGGCAAACGTGTACCCGTCCCACTGGTAGGAGCCGAAGGCCTGCAGGCTGGGGTAATAGTTCGCCCGGGCCGTCGTCACGGCCTCCTCCGCGGCAGCGGCCGCCTTGTCGAGGCGCAGCAGCTCGGGCCTGTGCTCGTGGGCCGACGCGATGGCGCCGGCCGGGTCGTAGCTCGCGGGCTGGGACTCGAGGTCCCCGACGACCTCCGGGAAGGAGGCCTCCACGGGGGTGCCGAGGGACTGGCGCAGCTGCTCAATGGCGATGCGGTAGGCGTTGCGCGCGGTGATGAGGTTCGGCTGCGCGTTCGCCAGGGAGACCTTTGCGCGGAGGACCTCGAAGTTCGAGACCGATCCCGTCTCGAACTGGTTCTTGGTGTCCGCGAGCTGGTGCTCGTAGAGCTGCACGTTCTCCTCCTCGACCTTGATCTTGTCTCGCGCGAGGATGACATTGTAAAACTTGGTCCGCACGTCGAGGAGCGCGGTGTCGATGGCGGTCTGCAGGTCGAAGGCCGCGGCGTCCCGCGAGAGCCTTGCCCCCTTGATCGCGGAGACCACGCCCCCGCCCGCGTAGAGGGTCTGCGTCGCCTTGAGCGTCACGTCCCAGAGGCTCGTCGCAGCGGGGTAGAACTCCGAGATCGACGCGGCGTTGCGCTGCCATTGCCCCTGGGCGCCGACGTTGGGGATCTGCTGGCTCCTGACCTGGACGATGACGCCCTCCTGGAGGCGGATCGTCTCGCGGGCCTGCAGGATCGCGTAGTTGTGGTCGAGCGCGTAGCCGATGGCGGCCTTGATGTCCAGGGGGGAAGGCAGCGCCGGCGCGCCGCCGGCGGATTCGCCGAAGACCGCGCCGGCGGCGGGCGCCAGGAGGGAGAGGGCCAGGAGGATCGATTTCATGCGTGCGCCGGTTTGAGTTCACCCGCGGGGAGTACCCGGACCCGCGCCCTCTCCTTTGAGTGGTCCTTGGCGATCAGGATGTAGACGGAGGGAAGCACCAGGAGCGTGAAGAACGTCCCGATGGACATGCCGCCGACCAGGACGAGGCCGATGGAGTTCCTCGCGGCGGCGCCGGCCCCCGTCACGAGCGTGAGCGGGAAATGCCCCGCCACCGTGGCGACGCTGGTCATGAGGATCGGCCGCAGACGCGTCAGCGTGGCCTCATGGACGGCCTCGATCTTCGATTTCCCCGCGAGCTGGAGCTTGTTTGCGAACTCGACGATGAGGATGCCGTTCTTGGCGATCAGCCCCACGAGGGTCACCAGGCCCACCTGGGAGTAGATATTGAACGTCGTCGTCCAGCCGTCCGTCCAGTACGGCATGTTGGGGTTCGGAAACTTCAGGAACATGAAGATCGCCGAGCCGAAGGTGGCGAGCGGCACCGAGCCCCCGAGGATGACGAACGGGTCGCGGAAGCTGTTGAACTGCGCCGCGAGCACGAGGAAGATGAGGGTCACGGCGAGCCCCATGGTGGTCCAGAACTTGGCGTTGCCGCCCTCCCGGCGGAGCTGCCGCGACTCGCCGGTGTAGTCGAGGGTGTAGCCCTTGGGCAGGATCTTTGCGCCCTCGTCCTCGAAGAGCTTGAGCGCCTGGTCGAGGGGCATGCCGGCCACCGCGCTGATCGTGACCGAGTTGAGCTGCTGAAACTTGTTGAGCGAGCGCGGGATCGTCGAGTTGCGGATCGTGGCAACGGTGCTGAGCGGGATCAGGCCCCCGTTCGGGCCCGTGACGTAGATCTTGTCCAGCTGCTCGGGGTTGAGCCGGTCGACGCGCTTCACCTGGGGGATAACCTTGTAGCTGCGGCCCGAGATGTTGAACCAGTTGATGTAGTTGCCGCCCATGGCGGCCGAGAGGTCGTCGCCCACCTGCTGCAGGTTGAGGCCGAGCGCGGCCACCTTGTCGCGGTCGAGCACGACCTCCGCCTGCGGCGCGTCGAACTTCATGTCGATGAGCGGAGGGAAATAGAACCGCTTGCTCTCCATGACCTTGTCGGCGAGCTGGTGGGCGAAGGAGAGGATCTCCTGCGAGTCGGCGGTCGACGTGAGGACGACCTCGATCGGGAAGGTGCCGCCGCCGGGCAGGGCCGGCGGCATGACGAGCTGCATCTGCACGCCCGGTATGGCCGACACCTTCGGCTGCATCTGGGCGAGGATCGTCTTGATCGTGCGCTTGCGCACGCCCCACGGCTTCGCCACGAGGCCCCCCAGCATCGAGCTCGGACTCGTGATCTGGAAGACGAAGTCCGTGTCGGGGTCGGTGAAGAACGCCTTCTCCACGTCGCCCGCGTAGCCCATGTTCTGGTCGAGCGTGGCGTCCGCGGATGTCGTGCCGATCCCGAACAGGACCCCCTGGTCCTCGGCCGGGGCGAGCTCGGCGTTCGACTGCAGGATCATGACGATGCCAAGGATGCTGATCGCGCCCCACAGGGCGTAGACGTACCCCCTGTTCCTGAGCGTGAGAGCGAGCACCCTCTCATAGCCCCTCCTCAGCCGCTCGAAGCCGTGCGTGACGACGCCCGCGAAGCCCTTCTCGTCGTCCCCCTGCTTCAGGAGGCTGGCGGACATCATCGGCGAGAGCGTCAGCGCGACGAGCCCGGAGATCGTGACCGCGCCCGCGAGTGTGAACGCGAACTCGCGGAAGAGCGCGCCCGTCAGCCCGCCCTGGAGCCCGATCGGGGCGTACACCGCGGCGAGGGTCACGGTCATGGCGATGATGGGCCCCACGAGCTCGCGCGCCGCCGCGATCGCCGCCTCGAGCGGCGGCTGCCCCAGGGCAAGGTGGCGCTCGACGTTCTCGACCACGACGATCGCGTCGTCGACCACCAGCCCCACCGAGAGCACGATCGCGAGCAGCGTCAGCAGGTTGATCGTGAAGCCGAAGATCTGCATCAGGAAGATGGCGCCGACAAGCGAGAGCGGGATCGCGACGATCGGGATCAGCACCGAGCGAACGGACCCGAGGAAGAGGAAGATGACGACCATCACGATCAGGAGCGTGTCGATGAGCGTGTGCACCACCTCGTGGATGGCGTCGTTGATGTACGCCGTCGCGTCGTAGGCCACCTTCCCGTGCAGCCCGGTCGGCAGGTCCTTCTGGATCGAAACCATCTCGGCGGTGACCGCGCGGATCACGTCGAGCGAGTTGGCGGTCGGCATGACGAAGACGCCTATGGCCACCGCGGTCTCCCCGGAGAACCGCGCGTCGGTCTCGTAGTCCTCCGCGCCAAGCTCGACGTCGGCCACGTCGCGCAGCCGGACGATCGCGTTGCCCTGCTGGCGCAGGACGAGGTTCCTGAACTCCTCGACCGAGGTGAGGTCCGTGTTCGCCGTGAGGGCGACCTGGATCAGGTTGCCCTTCGTGTTGCCGAGCGCGCTCAGGTGGTTGTTCGCCGCGAGCGCGGAGCTGATCTGGGACGGGCTGAGGTTGAACGCAGCCATGCGCTCGGGCTTGAGCCAGACCCTCATCGCGAACGTGCGGCCCGCGAGGATGTCGGCCCGCTGGACACCGGGAATCGAGGAAAGGCGCGGCTGGACGACGCGCACCACGTAGTCCGTGATCTCGTTCTGGCGCATCGTCTCTGAGGTGAAGCTCAGGTAGGCCGAGGCGAACTGCGAGTCCGCGGACTGCACGTTGATGGCGGGCACCTGCGCCTCGGCGGGCAGGTTGTTGCGCACCTGGTCGACCTTGGCGCTGATGTCGGCCAGCGCCTTGATCGGGTCGTAGTTGAGCTTGAGGCGCGCCGTGATGGTGGAGACGCCCTGGATGCTCGTGGACGAGAGGTAGTCGATCCCGTCGGCGGCCGCGATCGAGCGCTCGAGCGGGGTCGTGATGAACCCGCGCACGAGCTCGGCGCTTGCCCCCACGTACACGGTGGTCACCGTGACCGACGCGTTCTCGCTCAGGGGGTACTGGTTGGCGATTCTGGATGTGTTTCGCCGGGAGCAAGAAAAAAAGAAAGCGAACTGATG
>CAYNLL010000126.1:0-4079 GCA_964398015.1 uncultured Opitutaceae bacterium
CTACAACGCCTCGAACGTGCCGATCCTCCAGCTCGGCCTCGGCAGCAAGACCCTCACCGAGCAGAACCTCTACGACATCGGGCTGAACTTCCTGCGGACGCAGCTCGCCGTGGTGCAGGGAGCGTCGGTCCCCCTGCCGATGGGCGGCAAGGTGCGCCAGATCATGGTCGACCTGGACGAGAAGGCCCTGCAGGCGAAGGGGCTAACGCCGAACGACGTCAACACGGCGCTGGCCACGCAGAACCTGACGATCCCCTCCGGGACGGCGAAGATCGGCACCCGGGAGTATGACGTCCTCCTCAACAGCAGCCCCTCCGTCGTCGCGGAGCTCGGCGACCTCCCGATAAGGGTGGTGAACGGCGCCATGGTCTACGTCCGCGACGTGGGCCAGGTGCGCGACGGCTTCATCCCCCAGACCAATGTCGTGCGCCAGGACGGCGCGCGCGGCGCCCTGACCACGGTCCTGAAGAGCGGCACGGCCTCGACCCTCGACGTCATCGACCGCGTCAAGGCCGCGCTGCCGCACATCCTTTCGACGGTGCCGCCCGAGCTGGTCCTGCGGCCGGAGTTCGACCAGTCGATCTTCGTGCGCGCCGCCCTCGACGGCGTCATCAAGGAGGCGGTGATCGCGGCGCTGCTGACGGCGGCCATGATCCTCGTCTTCCTCGGCACGTGGAGGAACACGCTCGTTGTCTCGCTCTCGATCCCCCTGTCCATCTTCTGCTCCGTCATCTGCCTGTACGCGCTCGGCCAGACCATCAATGCGATGACGCTCGGGGGCCTCGCGCTCGCCGTCGGCATCCTCGTCGACGACGCCACGGTCGAGATCGAGAACATCGACCGCAACCTGCACATGGACAAGCCGCTGGTGAAGGCGATCCTCGACGGCGCCTCGCAGATCGCCGTCCCCGCCTTCGTCTCGACCCTGTGCATCTGCATCGTCTTCGTGCCCATCTTCTTCCTGCAGGGCACGGCCAAGTTCCTCTTCGGGCCCCTCGCGATGGCGGTCATGTTCGCGATGCTGGCCTCCTACCTCCTCTCGCGGACGGTCGTGCCGACCTTCGTGCATTTCCTCCTCCTCGGCAAACCGGTGCTCCACGACGACGGCAGGGGCCACGCCGACGCCGGCGACGTCTTCTGGCGGGTGCACGTCGCGTTCAACCGCCATTTCGAGCGCTTCCGCCAGGGCTACACCTCCCTCCTGGACCGCTGCCTGAACCGACGCAGGGCGGTCCTCGTGGCGATGGTGGCCCTGGTGGCCGTGACGGCCATCGTGGCGCCCTTCCTGGGGGAGGATTTCTTCCCCGTGGTCGACGCAGGGCAGTTCAGGCTGCACGTGCGCGCGCCCGACGGCACCCGAATCGAGGAGACGGAGCGGTACTTCACCCGGGCCGAGGACATCATACGCCAGGTGATCCCGCCCGCGGAGATGGACACGATCATCGACAACATCGGGTTGCCGAACGGCGGAACCGGCATCGCCCTGAGCGATACGGCGACGGTCGGCACGGCGGACGGCGAGATCCTGGTCGCCCTCAACCACGCGAAGCACGGGAGCACGTGGGGCTACGTGCGCGAGATCCGCGCCCGGCTCAACCGCGAGATGCCCGATTGCACCTTCTTCACCCAGCCCTCCGACATCGTGGGGCAGATCCTCAACTTCGGCCTGCCCGCCCCGATCGACCTGCAGATCTCGGGCAACAACAGCGCCGGCAACTACGCCCTCATCCGCGAGCTGGCGGCGCGGATAGCCAAGGTCCCCGGGGCGGTGGACGTTCACGTCCACCAGGTGGTGAACGCGCCGGCGCTCAAGGTCGACGTCGACAGGACGCGCGCCGAGGAACTCGGCCTCACCCAGACCAATGTCGCCAACAACCTCCTGATCTCCCTGAGCGGCACCGGCCAGATCGCCCCGAGCTTCTGGCTCAGCCCCCAGGGCGTGCAGTACTTCGTGGCCGCGCAGGCCCCGCAGTACTCGATCGACTCGATCGACGCGCTCAAGGCCCTGCCGATCGGCACGGTCGGGCCGCGGAACACGCCCGAGATCCTGGGCAACGTCGCCACGGTCGAGCGCACCGTGACGCCCCAGGTCGTCGGCCATTACAATGTCCAGCCCGTGTTCGACGTCTACGCCAACGTGGACGGGCGGGACCTGGGCTCTGTCGCGTCAGCCGTGCGCGCGATGATGCCCGAGTTTCAGAAGCGCCTGCCGCGCGGCAGCGACATCAAGCTGCGGGGGCAGGCCCAGAGCATGGACTCCTCCTTCGTCGGCCTTGGGATAGGCGTCGTCTTTGCCGTCCTCTTTGTGTACCTGCTGATGGTCATCAACTTCCAGTCGTGGCTTGACCCGTTCATCATCATCATGGCGCTGCCGGGAGCCCTCTGCGGCGTGATCTGGATGCTCTTCCTGACCGGAACCTCGCTCAGCGTCCCCTCCCTCATGGGGGCGATCATGAGCGTCGGCGTCGCCACCTCCAACTCGATCCTCATGATCACCTTTGCCAACGACAAGCGCATCGAGGGCCTTGATTCGCGCGCAGCGGCCCTCGAGGCCGGCCACACGCGCCTTCGACCGGTCCTCATGACCGCCCTGGCGATGATCATCGGCATGCTGCCGATGTCGCTCGGCCTCGGCGAGGGCGGGGAGCAGAACGCGCCGCTCGGCCGCGCGGTGATCGGCGGCCTCCTCGTGGCGACCGCGGCGACGCTCCTCTTTGTCCCGATCGTCTACGCCACCCTCAGGACCAGGGCGGGCCACACGCCCGAGGAGGAAATCGACGAGGAACTGAGGGAAGGATAGACTCTCGCCCACACCCATGAAACCTGCCCGCCTCCTGCTCATCGCCTTGCCGCTCGCGCTCGCGGTCGTCTTCTTTGCGGGGATCCTCCCGCGCCTGCGCGCCGCCGCCGTCCTCGAGCAGAGGGCCTCGGCGGGCTCGCACCCGGTCGTCAACGTCGTGGTCGCGGCCAAGGCCATCGCGCCGACCCGGGTCACGCTCCCCGCGGCGATCGAGGCCTTCCAGGACACGCCGATCTACGCCCGCACGACGGGCTATATCGCGAAGTGGACCGCCGACATCGGGGACCGTGTCAAGGCGGGCCAGGTGCTCGCCGTCATCGACGGCCCCGACCTCGACCAGGAGCTCAACCAGGCGCGTGCGGCACTCGAGCAGGCGCGCGCGAACACGGAGCTCGCCCGGATCAGCGCGGCGCGCTGGCAGGAGCTCGGCGCGAAGAACGCCGTCGCGCAGCAGGACGTCGACCAGAAGGTCGCCGACTACGCCGCCGGCAAGGCCGCGGTCGTCGCGGCCCAGGCCAACGTGGAGCGCCTTTCCCAGCTCAAGGACTTCCAGCAGATCACCGCGCCCTACGATGGCGTGGTCTCCGCGCGCAACGCGCAGGTCGGCGCGCTCATCAACGCCGGCGCCGGGGTAGAGATCTTCCATATCGCCGAGACCGACGTCCTGCGGGTCTTCGTGGACGTTCCCCAGACGTACGTGCGTTCGGTCAAGGCCGGGCTCCGGGCGGAGGTCCTTGTTCCCGAGTTCCCCGGGCGCGTGTTCGAGGGCGCAGTGGCCCGATTCGCCGGCGCGCTCGACAGCGGCTCGAGGACCCTGCGCACGGAGGTCCACCTGCCGAACCCCAAGGGCGAGCTCTTTCCCGGCATGTTTGGCCAGGTCCGCTTCACGTTCACGGCGGTGGCGCCGGCGATCCTGCTCCCCTCCAACGCCGCCATCCTCAACGCGGGCGGGCCGCAGCTGGCGACGCTCGACGACGCGAACAGGATCCACCTGGTCCACGTCAAGTTCGGCCGGGACTTCGGCACCGTGATCGAGATCATCGACGGGCTCGATGTCGGCGCCCGCGTGGTCACCAACCCGAGCGATTCGCTGAGCGAGGGCCTCGAGGTCACGCCGTCGTCCGCGCAGGCGGCCCCAAAGCCGTGAGCCGGCCGCGTTCCCTCGGACCCCGGGGCCTGTCGGCCTGCGCCCTGCTGGCCTTCGCCGGCTGCGCCGTCGGGCCCGACTACCACCGCCCGGCGGTGCCGACGCCCGCGGCCTTCTCAGAGAAGGGGCCGT
>CAYNLL010000126.1:4089-8389 GCA_964398015.1 uncultured Opitutaceae bacterium
AAGGTCGCGCAGCCCAGGGACGCCCTGCCGAAGGACGCGTGGTGGAGGGCCTTCGGCGACCCGGTGCTCGACGGCCTCGAGGCCAGGGCCGTCGCTGCGAGCCCCACCCTGCGGGCGGCGCTCGCGCGCTTTGACGAGTCCCTTGCCGCGGCGAGGGTCGCGCGCTCCAGCCTCTACCCGAGCCTTGCGCTTGAGCCCTCGGCGACGCGGGAGCTCTTCTCCGCCGACCGCCAGTCGGAGTACCCGGCGACCACGTTCGCCTACACGAGCAACTCCTTCAACCTGCCGCTGGTCCTCAGCTACGAGGTCGACCTCTTCGGTCAGGCGCGCCGCACCGTGGAGGGCGCCCGCGCCCTGGCCGAGGCTCAGGGCGCCACGTACCAGAACGTGCTCCTCACGCTTGAGGCTGGAGTCGCCCAGAACTACTTCACGCTGCGCTCGCTCGTCAGCCAGCGCGAGCTCCTGAGGCGAAACGTCGCCCTCCTGGGCGACGCCCTCGACCTCGTGAAGACGCTGCGCTCGGGAGGCGCCAACAGCGACCTCGACGTCTTCCAGGCCCAGGCGGAGCTCGCGACTGTCGAGAGCAGCGAGCTTGCGGCCGAGCAGGCGATCGCCGAGCAGCGCCACGCGCTCGCGGTCCTGGTGGGCGAGAACCCCGAGTCGTTCCAGATCGACGCCGCGCCGCTCGGCGACGCAACGGTGGCGGTGCCGGTCGGCCTCCCCAGCGAGCTCCTGGAGCGCCGTCCCGACGTCGCCGCCGCCGAGCGCACGCTCGCGGCCGCCAACGCGAGGATCGGGGTCGCCAAGGCCGCCTTCTTCCCCTCGGTGGGTCTCGGCGCCATGGCGGGCGCGAATAGCAGCGACCTCGGCAACGTCCTTTCCTGGGGAAACCGCCAGTGGGCCCTCGGCCCCTACCTCACCCTGCCTCTCTTCACTGGGGGCGCCAACCTCGCGAACTACCGCCAGGCGGAGGCCTCCTACGAGGAGGCGGTCGCCAACTACCGCCAGCAGGTCCTGGTGGCCTTCCAGGAGGTGGAGGACGGCCTCTCGGACCTGGGGCTGCTCGAGCGCCAGACACGGGCGCTTGAGCGGGCCGTCGCCGCCTCCTCGGGGGCTTCGGACCTGTCGCTCATCCGCTACAAGGCGGGCCTGGTGAGCTACATCGAGGTGATCGACAGCCAGCGCACGCAGCTCCAGAGCGAGCTTGCGCTCACGCAGGCGCGCGCCGGCAGCCTGGAGGCGACGGTGCTCCTCGTTCGGGCCCTAGGTGGCGGCTGGTGAGCGGGGCCGCCCTCCCCTAAGGGTGAAGCAGCTCGACCAGGTAGGCCTTCCATACGGCGGCGTGGGTGTGGGTCCCGTGGCCGTAGGTGGAGCCGCCCGAGGGGATGACGACCGCGCGGCCGTGCGGCACGCGGCCAATCTCGCGCTCCAGGATGCCGAGCTCGGGCGGGTTGATCAGGTCGTCGGCCGAATTCACCGCCAGGAGCCGCGCCCGGATCCCCTCCAGCCCAGGGCCCGGGTCGTAGTCCCGCGAGGCCGACACCGCGTAGAGCAGATCGTTGGCGTCGCCCTGCGCGACGGCACGGTCCACGGCGCTGTCCAGCGCCGCGTCGGCCGCGGCGAGTGTCGGCATCTCGGCCTGCCTTCGCACGGGGTTGCTGCCCATGAAAAAGAGGACCTCCTCGGCCGCGCGCAGGCCCGGCGGCTGCGCCGTGTAGTCGCCGCCCTTCCATGACGGGTCGTTGCGGATCGCGTCGATGACGGCACGCCGCCACACCCGGTTCCGGCCCGAGATCTGGGTCGGCAGGCTGGCCAGCGGCATCAGGGCGTCCATGAACGCGGGGTAGCGCTCCCCCCAGACCCACGTGTGCATGCCCCCCATCGACGTCCCCAGCACGAGGAGCAGGTGGTCCACGCCGAGCCCCTGGGTCAGCAGGCGATGCTGCGCGTCCACCATATCCGCGTAGCCGTAGGCCGGAAAGCGGCCGCGAAGGCCGTCGCTCGGCTTGGACGAGCCGCCGTGGCCGATCCCGTCCGGGATGACGATGAAGTGGGTCGCCGCGTCGAGCGGCTGGCCCGGCCCGAAGAGCTCGCCCGCAAAGATGGCGTTGATGAAGTTGGCGCTCGATCCCCCGGTTCCATGGAGGATCAGCACGGCATTGGCCACGGACCCGCCGGGCCCGCGCTCGGGGCGGCCTAGGAACCGGTAGTGGATCCGCAGGGCCGGGAGGGTCTCGCCCGAGGCAAACCTGAAGTCCTTGATGACATAGTCGGCCGCCGAGGGCGCCGGGTAGTCGGCGGCCCGGGAGACGGTGCCGCAAATGAAGCCCAGCGCGAGCGCCGCGGCCAGCGCCGCCGTCGCCCTCCCGAGGCCGCCTGCGCGCCGTTCGCTCATCGCGGCGCCGGAGCCGGCGGCGAAGGCGCGGGAGCAGCCGTCGCCTCGACGAACCGCGAGCCCTTGGACAGCTTCTTCACGACGGCATCCATGGAGATCTCCGCATGTGCAGTCGAGATCTCCTTGACGACCCGCGCCCAGTCGTCGGGGCTCGCCGCCGGACCCTGCAGCGCCAGCCCGCGCCTCTCTTCGTAGAGATGCGCCAGCGCCTTGAGGCCTTCCGCCTGGCCCTGGGCCGCCTGCTGCAGCCTCTGGCTTTCCCCCGCGGCGGCGGGAAGGTCCCCCTGCGCCGCCACGACAAGCGGCACCGGCGGCGCGGCCGGCCGGGCCTCGGGCGGGGTCCGGTCCGGCACAGGCGCCGTGTCGATGGCGCTGTCGAAGGCGTAGGTGGCCGGCGCCGCGGCCGCCGCCGCAGGTGAGCCCTGGCGTCCGGGAGCGGAGGCGTCGACGACGCTCAGCTCGTCCAGGGCGTGCGCGTCGGCCCCTGGCCCGAGCGGCGGGCGCATGCGCGGGACGGGCGGAGCCCGGTCGAGGTCGACCAGCTGCTCCACCAGGGGGGCCCGGTTGGCGCCGTATTGCTCGGCGAGGTCCTTGAGCTCCTGGGCGGTCTGTTCCCTCTTCGCCTGCGCGTCTCCCAGCTCCTGCTGGGCCTGCGGCGTCGCCTGCGCGGCCTCTCCGGGGAGTCCGCCGGTCTCCTCCTGCGCCCGTGCCCGGTCGGCCAGATAGCGCCTCTCCTCTTCCTTGATTGCTCCATAGAGGGCGCAGTCCGCCGCGTAGGCGGCGCTTTCCCTGGGCGTCTCGTAGGCGTGCCTCTGGGCATCGTAGGCGGCCCAGCGCGCGTCGAGGGCCGCCTTCTCCTGGCGCAGCTGCTCTGCCTGCTGCGCCTCGGCCTCCGGGGGCTGCCCGGGATCCCCCTGGTCGGGATCCTCGTCCCTCTCCCGCAGAAACCGCAGGTGGCGGTCCTGCGCGTCGAGCTCGCCCGCCGCGACCACCAGTTCGCCCACGTTGGCCTTCAGCCGGGCGAGCTCCACGTCGATCACCGCCAGGCGCTGGGCCCCCTGCGCCGACGCCCTAAGGGCAAAGCGGTACTCGGCGACGCGCGTCGAGAGCAGGCGCAGGTCGTCCTGGTACCGCCGTGCGCCGTCCCCCATGTCGGCGCGCGCGCACGGGCCGAGGGCGAGGGCCGCTCCGAGAAGACCGAGGAACCCCGCCCCCGAGGACCGCAGGGTCGTTTTTCGGAGGGGCCTCATTTTGGGGCGTCCCCCTTGCCGGCGCGCATCTCCTCGAGCAGGGCGTCGACGCGCGGCGCCCTGGCGACGGCGGCGGCGATCCTCCGTCCCAAGGCCTCGACGACGGTCCTGCGGTAGTCAGCGTCATTGCGAAGCTGCGCGATGCGCACGCCCTCCTCGGTCGTCGTGTCGCCGCCGAGGGTGAACTGGAGGGTCTCAGTGCCGTCGTCCGCCTTCTCGATGTGCACGGTGCCGGCGCTCCCGCGCACGTCCTCGAGGTATCCCGACACCGCGGTGCCGTCCTCCGACCGCGGCCACGAGGCGTCCTGCCTGGTCTTCTCCTCTGCGAGGGCCTCGAGGGCGGCAACATCGTCAGAGGCCTCAAGCGAGGCGAGCACGGCCTCCGGGAGGTTCTCGTCGCTCATCTCCTTCACGGCCTCGGCGGCCGAGGTGCGCTCCTCCTCGAGACGCACGAGCTCCCCCGCGCTCAGCGGCGCGGGCGAGCCGGCCTTAAGCCTCCGATAGACCTCCGCCGTCACCGCCTCGAGGCGGCCCTCGGCCACCGTCGCCCAGACGTGCTGCAGCTGGCCCCCGACCGGCTCGACGCCGTCGCGCCGGGCTGCCTCCATCCAGTAGAGCGCGAGGATCATGTTCTCGTCGCCCTCATCGCGCTGCG
>CAYNLL010000127.1:0-8323 GCA_964398015.1 uncultured Opitutaceae bacterium
GCCGTCCTGGGTGCGCTCGCCCAGCGAGCGGGTGACGGCCTCTGCGACTCGCGTGAAGAACTCCTCGTTGGAGGTGGACGTCTCGGCGCCGCCCTTGCGGCACGCCCCGTTCCCCTCGTAGAGATAGACCAGGTCGATGTCGGACGAGAAGTTGAGCTCGCGCCCGCCGAGCTTCCCGAGCGCGATGATCCCGAACTTGGCGGCGGCGCCCCGCTCCCGGTCCCAGGGCTCGCCGAGGCGATCGGTCCATCGCCGCGTCGAAAGGAGCAGGCATTCGCGCAGGCAGAACTCCGCCAGGAGCGTGAGCTCCTCCACGGTCTCCGGCTCCTCCGCCAGGCCGTTAACGCTGCGGTGCGCGATCCGTATGGACATGAGCCGTCGCCACTTGCGCAGCGCCCCGAGGCGGCCCTCGTCGCCCGGCGCGGACGAGCGCGTCGCAAACTCCTTCCACGTGTCGAGGAAGGCGCTGAAGCGGAAGGCCTCGCGCAGGTTGCGGGGCTCCTCGATCCAGGCGGCGATCCACGGGCTGCGGCCCAGCTCCGCGGCGTAGAGCGGGCTCGCGGCAGAGAGCCGCTCTATCCTTTGCCGGGACTCAGCGTTCAGCGGGCCGTCCTCCTCGCTCCGCCCAAGGACGTCACCGCCGGCTGATCAAGTCTCTTGCCTCGTCGAGGACACGTTTTTCCTCGGCGGAAAGCGACGCAAACCCTTCGCTGTTGATCTTGTCGAGGATCCGGTCGACCTCCGCGCGCAGGTGGCCGCGGCTGGGGACGTTCACGGTGTAGGCCGGCGGGGCCTTGCCGGCCTTCGCCGAGGCGCGCTGCCTCATCCACCGGGGAAGCTCGATTTCCGCAGACGACGAAGCGAAGCTCCAGTTGGAGTCGTGGACGTAGCGGAAGTAGATCCATCCCACGGCCATTCCCCCCAGGTGCGCGGAATGCGCGGCGTAGAAGGGGGCGGGGATGCCCATGACCTCGTAGAACACGAGCCCGCAGGCGTCGACCGCGAGCAGCGTCAGGGCGACGTATTTCGGCTTTATGCGCACCGGCACGAAGAAGAACAGCAGGAGGTTGACCTCCCGGTTCGGGTAGAAGCAGGCGTAGACGACGACCAGAGCCCAAGCCGCGGCCGATGAACCCATGAGGACGGCGGGCTGGTTCCAATGGAAGGCGCTCCACAGCAGGCCCCCCCCGGCAATGGCGCAGAGGTAGAGGCCGATGAAACGCCGCGTCCCCGTCACCGGGATGACCTCGCGGCCCGCAAAATAAATGACGACCAGGTAGGAGATCACCTGGAGCAGGTTGCCCGTGCTGTGAAGGAACCCGTAGGAGAGGAGCGTCCAGACGTGGCCCGCCCTAAGGGCGTCCGGGGTGAGCGCGAGCGCGCGGTCGAGGCCCATGGAGGGCCCGGGCATGTGCAGCACAACATTCTGCACCACAAAGACGGCGACAATCGAGGAAATCAGCCAGGTGAGGATACCCGTGGGGTGCCTCTCGTAGCTGTCCCTCATGTAGGGCCTGTCCTGTAGCATGGGGCGAGCATGGGCGGGGCCGACCGAAAGACAAGCCGCCTTAGGGCGGCGGTCCCCCTTGGGGGAGTGCGGCATGGCCTTGACAGATGGGTCCGCCCATTGTCCCTTCTACTGAAATTATGGCGAACAAAGCGGACAAGTGGGCGAACAACGTCCTAGGCAAGTTCTATGTCGACCAGCAGTGTATCGACTGCGACCTTTGCCGCGAGACGGCTCCGAACTTTTTCACCCGCAACGACGAGGGTGGACATTCGTTCGTAAACAAGCAGCCGGAGACCGAGGAAGACATCGGTCTTTGCATGGAGGCGCTCGAGGGGTGCCCCGTGGAGGCCATCGGCAACGACGGCGACAAGGAGTGACCGGCGGGGGCGGCCGCGCTCGGCGGCCGCATTGTTAAGCGTCTGGAGGGCTCGCATTAACGAAGGGCTTGTTTTTTCTCGGCGGCCTGTTACCCGTCGCCTGCAATGAAGCAAGCGCACACGAAAGTCCTGCTGGCGTCGGCGATCCTGGCCATGGCCCCAGCCTTGAGCTGTGCCCAGGACGACGCGACGAGCCTCCCGGCCGTGATGGTCTATTCGCCGAGCGTGGCCAACCAGTCCCCGGCGGGCACGTTTGCCATGCCGGTGTCGGCGCTTCATTTTGAGCCGCTCGTGGACATTGAGCCTCGCAACATGGCAGAGGCGCAGTCCGACGTCACGATCCGCGGCGACACGTTCGAGAACACGGGGATGCAGATCGGTGCGCTCTCGATCTTCGACCCCCAGACGGGCCACTACCTCACCGAGCTCCCGATTGCGCCGGCGATGCTCGGCGCCCCGGAAATACTGACCGGCGCCCCCCATGCCGTCGAGACGATGAACTCGATGGGAGGCGCGGTCGCCTATGCGTGGCGTCCCATCGCGACCGAGGGATTCGCCTCGGTGGCGGTGGGGGACGACGGGCTGTCCCGCGAGGAGGTGTACCAGGGCTTCTCCGGTACCGGGGCAAACCACCTCGCGGGCGACGCCGACTGGGCGCATTCCGAGGGCAACGGGACCGTTCCCTTCGGCGATTTCCACTTCGACCGGGCGGATGCGCGGCTGGAGTGGGTCGACCCGGACTCGAGGACGGACGCGTTTGTCGGGTACCAGGCGAGCTTCTTCGGCTGGCCCAACCTCTACACGCCCTTCGACTCCGACGAGACGGAAAACCTCCAGACGCTGCTCTTCGACCTGAACAACCGCACCGACTTCGGGGGAGGGGACTATGTCGAGAGCGGCGTGTTCTACCGGCGCAACAAGGACGACTACGCCTTCGACCGGTTCGCTCCCCTGGGCCCCGTCCACCCCTACCAGCACACGACCCGGGAGTATGGCGCCGGCCTCGGGGGCCGCGAGGACGTCGACGGGATCGTCGTCAATTACCACGCGGAGGCGACGACCGACACGCTCAAGTCCACCTCGCTTATCTTCGGCCCCTACATGAGCCGCACCCTGGAGAAGGTAGCGGTCGTTCCGGAGAAGGCGTGGCCGGTGAGCGACGGCGCCGTCACCCTGCAGGCGGGCGCCACGTTTGACGACTCCGACCGGGCGAGCGGCGCCCTCTCGCCCGTGGCCGAGCTGTCGCGCTCGTGGAACTCGAGCGGCCTCCAGAAGGTCTACGTGAGCACCGCCACCACCACGGAGATGCCCTCCTACACGGCGATCGATTCCAGCCCGACGGCCGGCCTCTTCCTTGGAAACCCCACCCTCGGGCGCCAGACCAGCCACGACACCGAGGTGGGCGTGAGGGGCGACGCCGACGGGTGGACCGGCCAGGCGGCCGTCTTCTACAGGCGCGACGACAACCTGATCGACTGGACGTACACGACGGGTGTCTTCGGCCGGTCGGCGAACGCGGTCGACGTCGACACGGCGGGGATCGAGCTTGTCGCGAGGCGCTCGTGGGGCCTCTGGTCGGTCGTGCTCGGCTACACGGCGCTCGACAAGAGCGCCAACTACCTGGGCGCGCCGGTGACGGCCAGCTTCTACGCCCTCAACTACGCCCGACAGAGGCTGACGGCGGCGCTGACGCTCACGCTCGCGCGCCACCTCGAGCTGCGCATGGACAATGCGGCGCGCATCCAGGAGCCCGACGCGCTCCGGACCCAGGGCGGAAACGACGCGCTCACGAGCTCGCTCGGCCTGGACTGGCACCCGCTGGGCAGGCGCCGCCTGGAGCTGTACGCGCAGGCCGACAACCTCTGGAACAGCGCCTTCCAGTCGGTGCCCGGCGTCCCGGCGTCGCGCCGACAGTTGTCTTTTGGCGCGACCTACGGTTGGTAGTCCGGATGCCCGAGAACCCCTTTCTCGACCCGTCGTTTCATGTCCGGTGGTCCGCGCTGCGGCCCGATCTGGTCGAACCCGCGATCGACGCGGCGCTCGGGCGGGCGGAGGCGGCGCTGCAGGCGATAGAGGGCCGCGAGGGCGAGCTGACGTTTGAGAACACCTTCCAGGCGCTGGACGACTCCACCGAGGAGCTCGGCCGGGCGTGGACGCGCGTCACCCACCTCCAGTCCGTGTGCGACAGCCCGGAGCTGCGCGACGCGCACAACAGGGTGCTCCCCAGGGTCTCAGCCTTCTTCGCGCGCGTGCCGCTCAGGCCCGCGCTGTGGTCCAAACTCAGGGCATACGCCGAATCCGGCGCCGCGGCCACGGCGGCGCCGGACCGCGCGAGGTACATGAGCGAGACCGTCGCCGAGTTCCGCGAGGCGGGGGCGGACCTGTCCGCCGGCGACCGGTCGCGGCTGGAGGCGCTGCAGAGCGAGCTCGCCCAGCTGACCCAGCGCTACTCCGAGAACGTGCTCGACGCGACGAACGCGTGGCAGCTGGTCGTCGGGGACGAGGCACGCCTCGCGGGCCTGCCCGAACACGCCATGGCGCGCGCGCGGGCGGACGCGGCGGCCAGGGGGGCCGGCGCCGAGGGAAGCCCCGCTTGGCGTTTCACGCTCCACATGCCGTCGCAGGAGCCCTTCATGACATACCTTCTCGACGGGGAGCTGCGCAGGGAGATGTGGCAGGCGTCGGCGTCGGTCGGCTCGGCGCCGCCCCATGACAACACGCCCCTCATCTCGAGGATACTTGCCCTCCGCTCGGAGAGGGCGGCGCTGCTCGGGAAGGAGCACTTTGCCGACCTTGTCCTCGCAAGGCGGATGGCCGGGTCCGGGGCGCGGGCCCTCGGCTTCATCGAAGACCTGCGCCGGCGCTGCTCCGAGGCCTTCGACCGGGAATGCCGCGAGCTGGAGGCGTTCCGGGCGCGCGAGACCGGGACCTCCCAGTCGCGCCTGGCGCCGTGGGAGGTCGCCTTCAGGGCGGAGCGCCTCAGGAGGGAGAACTATGACTTCGACGAGGAGGAACTCAGGCCTTTCTTCCCCATGGACCGGGTCGTGGCCGGACTCTACGACATCTGCGCGCGCGTGTTTGGGATAAGCGTCACCGAGCGCGCGGCCGGCGAGGTCGAGACGTGGCACCCGGAGGTCCGCTTCTACGATGTCGCCGACGCGGCCGGCCGCCATATCGGCTCGTTCTATGCCGACTGGCACCCGCGCGAGTCAAAGCGCGGCGGCGCCTGGATGAACGCCCTGACGACGGGCGGCCCGCAGCCCGACGGCTCGCGCAAACCCCACCTCGGCCTGATCTGCGGCAACCTCACGCCGCCGTCGCCCGGCAGGCCCGCGCTGCTCACCCATCGCGAGGTCCAGACCATTTTTCATGAGTTCGGCCACCTGCTCCACCACCTTTTCGGGGAGGTCGAGATCAGGTCGCTCAACGGTACCAATGTCGCCTGGGACTTCGTGGAGCTGCCATCCCAGATCATGGAGAACTGGTGCTGGGAGCGCGAGGGGCTTGACTTGTTTGCGCGCCACTTCGAGACCGGGGCCGCGATCCCCGACGCGCTCTTCCGGAAGATGACGGCCGCCAGGAGGTTCAGGTCGGCTTGCGCGACCATGCGCCAGGTCGCCCTGGCGAAGATGGACCTCGTGATGCACATCCGAGCCGCCGAGCTGTCCCATGCGGAGGAGCTCGAGGCGCGCCTGCGCGAGACGATTGACGACTGTCTGGTGCCGACGGACCCCCCGCTTCCGACGATTGCGCGGAGGTTCACCCACCTGTTCTCGGACCCGGTCGGCTACGCGGCGGGGTACTACTCCTACAAGTGGGCGGAGGTCCTGGATGCGGACGCGTTCACGCGCTTCCGGCGCGAGGGCATCTTCAGCGCCAGTGTCGGGCGCGAGTTCATCGAGCGGATTCTCAGCCGCGGCAACGCCGCCGACCCGGCGAAGCTCTACCGCGACTTCATGGGGCGCGATCCCGACATTGGGGCGCTCCTGGAGCGAAGCGGACTGTCAGCTTGAAAAGGGCGCGCAATAGGCCATGTTAAATGACTCATTCATGCCTGCATTACTCGCATACTTCTACATGGCGCCGGGTGTCTTCTGGCCCCTTGCCCTCTTTGTGCTGGGCTTCTCAATCTACGCGCAGATCCGCGTCTCGAGCGCCTACTCCAAGAATCTTAAGGTATTGTCCCGTGGAGGGATAACTGGGCGCGAGGCCGCCGCCGCCGTCATGGCGCGGGCAGGGATCACCGATGTCGACATCGAGGAGACCGACGGCCACCTCACCGACCACTACGATCCTCTCCACAAGCGGCTCGTCCTCTCTTCGGAGAACTTTCGTGGCACGAGCTTGGCCGCGGTGGGCGTGGCGGCACACGAGGCCGGCCATGCGCTGCAGCACAAGGAGGGCTACCAGATGCTCGAGTTCCGGATGGCGCTCATCCCTACGACGCGCATCGCGGCGGGGGTCGTCCCGTTTCTCTTCATCGCCAGCATCTTTCTGTTCCGCGGCTTTACCGGCGTCATCCTCGTCGTGGCCATCCTCGCGTTCGCGGTCCTCACGCTGTTCCAGCTGGTGACGCTCCCGGTGGAATACGACGCCAGCCGGCGAGCGAAGGCCCAGCTGGTCTCCCTCGGGATCCTCGACCATGACGAAATGCCCGGCGTGAACGAGGTGCTCAACGCCGCTGCGCTGACCTATCTCGCGGCGTTCATGTCCGTTCTCCTCCAGCTCCTCTCCCTTCTCTCCCGCAGGAACTAGTCTCCGAGGACGCCGCGCACCTCCGACACCAGCGCCTCGTGCTTGAAGGGCTTGGGCAGAAAGCCCGTCGATGGCTGGGCCCTGAGCCCGACCGCAGTCTCCGGGCCGGCGTACGCGCTCATGATGACAATGGGGATATCCCGCCGGATCTGGCGGAGCCGCCTCGCGAGCTCGAGTCCGTCCATTCCCGGCAGCCTGATGTCCACGATCGCGAGAGAGACGCGGGCCGGATCGGATTCGAAATAGGACAGGGCCTTCGGGGCGTCGCCCGCGGAGTCCACAGTGAACCCGAGGCGCTCGATCTCGTGGGCCACCAGGTTGCGGACGTCGTCCTGGTCGTCGACGACGATGGCGCGCCCAGCTCCCCGCCACTCGGGAGCGGGGGTGTCGGGGAGGGCCGCCTTGCGGAAGGCCGAAATGAAGGGAAAGAATCTCACGTTTCAGGGGGGAGCGGCGTCCACCTTTTGAATCCCCCAAGTGTATGCAATCTCTTTGCAAAAGCCATGGCGGCGACTACGTATTCTGTCGGGACCGGAAATCCACGAATCCGAGTGCAATCCGGGGCGTTTCCAGTCTTTCTGAAAAGGACCGGCCCAAGCCCCCAGACGCCATTTTGCCCCTCACATGGCCGCTGACCCAAACGACGAACCTCCGCAGGCAGGCGCCCCGCTTTCCTACATGGCTAGGTCGACGCCGCGACTCCATGCCATGGTTGAGGTCAGGAGGAAGAGCCTCCCTGACAAGGACTTCAATGAGATGCTCGGCCATATCCGATCGTTGTTCGACCGGTGCTCGGCCGAGCTGGGGGCGGTCGCGGTTGGCAGGCAGAGAGGCCACGCCCTCCACCGCATGCTGGACGCGACCCAGAAGCCGACAGCCGGCCTAGCCATCACCTGCCGGAGGGGCTGCTCGGGATGCTGCCATTACGAGATAGAGGTCACGGGCGACGAGGCGGAGGTTCTGGCAGCGGAGGTCAGGGGCGGCGTCGAGATCGATCGCGCGAGACTGGAGTCGCAGGCGGCGCGTGAACGGCGGGGGAGGGAATGGGAGAACATCCTTCATCCGGACAACCGGTGCGTCTTTCTCGGAGCGGACGGCGCCTGCAGGGTCTATGACTCCCGGCCTGCAGCCTGCCGCAGACACCTGGTCACGACGCCCGCCGAAGCGTGTTCGACGCCGGGAGCGCCCGTCGCCGCGGTTGAGGTCCTGACAACGGAAATCCTCCTGAGCGCCGCGATGAGCCTTGAGGGGACGCGATTCGCCTCCCTTTCCAAGATGCTAAAGGCCGCCACGGCGGCCGACCCGCCGCTTTAGTCGCGTGTTGAGGCGGGGAGGGTTGGCCGAGACTCCCTCAGGCGGGAAATGGCAGGCGGGCGCGTGGCACCCCTTGGGTTCGCAGCCGCGGGCACGACGCTCTCCGTGGTCGCCGGCGCCCTCGCAGGTCTTGCGATTCTCTGTCGGCGTTTTGCGGGACGGTGACTCCTCTGGCTCTGCCCTCCGCCCGGCCGGCGGGGGGTCATTTAAGGCGATCTCACCCGTCAATGGGGGTCGCACTCCTTCGCCTAAGCGATTGACCTTGCCCCGTCATACAACAGCCTCAATCGGACCTTCGGAGGAGTGGCTGAGTGGTTTAAGGCACCTGACTTGAAATCAGACGTGGGCGCAAGCTCACCGGGGGTTC
>CAYNLL010000128.1:0-5314 GCA_964398015.1 uncultured Opitutaceae bacterium
TCGATGCATGTTGAAGTCAATATCGGGGACGGGCGCGGCACGAGGGACGGTACCCTACCACTCAGGGGCTCGGGCGGCGAGCCTGGGATCGAACCACGGTCTAATGGTGGGGAAACGGGCAGAAAGTCTCCCTTTGACAACATTTGCATTGCAACCAAAAAGAAGCTGCCCCGTGTCTCTCCGCACCCCCTGGACCCCATGCGCGCCCTCCTCTTTGCCCCACTGCTGCTGTGTTCCTCTCTTCTGGCCGCGGAAAGGGGGGGCGCAGAGTCCGTGTACGACCGTCATGTCGTCTTTGACCAGTGCATTCCCGCCGGCTCCTATTTCGAAAGCGAAGGCATGGTGACCGCACCGAGCCGGGTCGACCTCCTCGAGGGGAGGATTCCCTTGGACGAAAGGCATTTCGTTATCCCCTCGGCCTCCCTTCGCCTATCCTGGACGTCCTCCACCGGCGGCGACTGGCGGGTGAAGCTAAAGACGCGCGCGCACTACGGGCTGGTCGACGACTTCGACGGCGACATGCTCACGTTCTGGTGTCTGTCCGAGACCGGGCTCACGCCGGATGAAGCGCCCCGTATCCACCTGGAAGACGTCGGCGAGGCGGCAACGTTCACAATCAGCGTGCTGACCGGCCGCGGTGCCCTGCCGGCAGGCCAGTGGGTCCAAGTGCGCCTGCCCCTCACGAGCTTTCGCGCCATCTACAGGAGCACCGACGACAACCATTTTTCGCTGAGGCGTCTGGCGAAAATCGTGTTCGAGCAGGGTCTCGATGACGGGAAAAGCCACACGCTCTACGTCGACGACGTCCAGGTCGGATGGGAGAAGGCGTTGCCGGCCCCGACGCCCGCCGTGCCCGCCGATCTATCGGTCTCTGCGGGCGAGCGGCATTTTGACCTGAAGTGGGACGTGGACCCGAGCGCAAGCGTCCTGCGCTACAAGATCTACCGCTCATGGGACGGGGCCACCTACGTGCCGATCGGCATTCAGCAGGGCAACCTCGGCCGCTACACGGACGTTGTGGGTAAGCCCCCGCGCACCGCGTTCTACAAGGTGAGCGCCGTCGCCCTCGGTGGCGCCGAGTCGGCGACGTGCAGCGCCGCCACCGCGACGACCCGGGACTTTACTGACGACGAGCTGCTCACGATGGTGCAGGAAGCCTGCTTCCGCTATTACTGGGAAGGCGCCCATCCCAACGCGGGAATGGCCCTTGAGATCACGCCTGGAGACCCGAACCTTGTGGCTCTGGGAGCATCCGGATTCGGCGTGATGGCTCTGGTCGTCGGCACCGAGCGCGGCTTCGTCAGCCGAGAGCAGGGAGCCGAACGCCTGCTCAAGATCACGCGCTTCCTCAAGACCGCCGACCGGTATCACGGCGCTTGGTCGCATTTCCTCGACGGGCGCACCGGCAAGACCATCGCCTATTTCGGGAGGTACGACGACGGCGGCGACCTCGTGGAGACCGCATTTCTGATGCAGGGCCTGCTCACGGCCCGGGGCTACTTTGACCGGGACACGCCGTCGGAGAGGGAACTCCGGCAGACGATCACGGATCTCTGGCGCGGCGTCGAATGGGACTGGTACCGGCGCGAGCCCACGAGCGATTTTCTGTACTGGCACTGGTCGCCCGATCACGCCTGGTACATCGGCCATCCCCTCGTGGGCTGGAACGAGACCATGATCGTATACCTCCTCGCGATCGCCTCGCCCTCCCACCCCGTGCCGGCTAGCCTCTACTACTCGGGATGGGCGGGCCAGTCGGACACGGCCGTGGAGTACCGCCGGGGATGGAGCGGCACCACCATAGGCGACCATTTCGCAAACGGCAGGGACTTCTTCGGGATCAAGCTCGACGTCGGGGAGGGAACGGGGGGCAACCTGTTCTTCACCCAGTTCTCTTTCCTGGGATTTGACCCTCGGGGAAAGCGGGACCGCTTCACCAACTATTTCGAGAACAACCGCAACCTCGCGCGGGTCAACCAGGCCTATTGCATCGCAAATCCCCTGCATTTCACGGGCTACGGTCCGGACTGCTGGGGCCTTTCGGCGGGGATCAACTCGGGGGGGGGCATGCCTCAACCCAGCGCCGACAACGGCACCATCTGCTGTTCGGCCGCTATTGGGGACTTCCCCTACACGCCCGAGGAATCAATGGCAGCGCTGAAGCACTTTTACCGCGACCTGGGCGCCAAGACATGGGGCATCTACGGCTTCCATGACGGCTTCAATGAGTCGCAGGACTGGTATCAGCCGATCTGGATGTGGCTAAACCAGGCCCAAATTGTCGTCATGATCGAGAACCACCGGACCGGACTGGCGTGGAGGTGTTTCATGGCCAACCCGGAGATCGGTACGGCGCTCGACGCGATCGGATTTAAGCAGGACCACGTGCCGGTGCGCTAGAGGTTCGGGCGCCCGCATATTGATAACGTTTGCGCCCAATGACAGGCCGCGCATCCCCTGCGGATGAGAGCGGATTTGGAGCCATTTTTTTGTTGCAATGACAATGTTGTCATAAATCATCGGGATGTTTTCAACCCCCGCCCCTTTCGCGTTTCGCGAATACCCCCTGCGGATTCACCGCAAACGTCCGGCCTTACCCCACACATGCAAACACTACAAACTAGCAGATTCACGTTGGCACTCATGCTGACGTTGGGCCTTGCGACCTCTATGAGGGCGCAGGCAACAGCGACGAATACGACCGATCAGACCCAGCAGAGCCAAGTGAGCTCGGAGGAACCGATCGTGCTGAGCGTTTTCACAGTCGATACCTCAACCGACAAGGGATATGTCGCCGTCAACTCCCTGGCGGGCGGACGAAACAACACGCCTCTCGCGATCACACCGACATCGGTATCGTCGCTGACCGCAGAGTTCATCGATGACCTGCAGCTGACAAACGCCACCGATGCGCTCAAGTGGACGATGAATGCGATTCCCGGAAATTTCGCCCCGAACGTAGGCAGCGGAAATGAATTCAACTCGTGGGGCACCAACCTCCGCGGTGCCGGAACCGGCCCGCAGGGCGGAACGCCTCCGACGGTCAACTTCTTCCCCCTCTACGCCATCAAGGACTTTTTCAACGTCGATCGCTTCGAGATCGACCTGGGGCCCAACTCGATCCTCTTCGGCGTCGGCAGCCTCGGCGGCGTGACCACGTCCTACACCAAGAAGCCGCGCTTCGACTCGAACTTCACGGAGTCTGACCTGGTGGTGAACAGCTACGGCGGCGTCCGCTGGACAATCGACACGAACCAGAGGGTTTCGATCCTGAAGAAGGACGATCTCTCGGTCCGGATCAACCTCCTCGCCGACCACGATGAGGATTGGCGCAAGGCCGACCTCATCAAGAGGTATGGCGCCTCAGAGGCCGCGACATTCAAGATCTCCGACAACACCTCCGTCCGTTTTGACACCGAGATCTACGAAGCGGTGCTTCCCCAGTTCGCCGAGAACATGCAGGACCACTATTCGCAGTGGGACGGCAAGACGGCATCCCAGACCTGGGGAGCGGCCCCCACCGGCGGGACGGCCAACAGCCAGAGCATGGCGGAATGGGGCGGGCCGAGCTCGTTCCTCCTCTGGATCCCGTCACAGGGAACGCTGCAGAACTGGGGCGCCGGCTACTCAGGCACGGGCCTCGCGGACGGGCCGTTCTATACCAATGCGATCATCAGGCCCAGCACGTATGCCCTCCAGAACCCCGGCTATTGGCCCGCGGGCACGGGCACGGAGATCGTCCCGGCGTTGCCGAGCAGAGACTTCACGGTCGGGCCCACGGACGGCAATAATACGCTTAAGTACTACACGCTGACCGCCTACATCGACCAAAGGTTCAACGATCACTGCGAGCTGGAGCTTTCCGCCTACCGTTTTGCCAACACGGAGGTTTCCAGGAATTTTGAATCTCCGTCCAATGCCGAAGTCGACATCAACAAGCAGCTGCCGAACGGGCAGCCGAATCCGGAATTCGGCCAGCTCTATTCCGACATGTTCCTCGACCAGCAGGTCCAGGACCACTCGGTGAACGAGTTCCGCGCTCAGCTGAACTATCACTTCGACACCAACGTGTTCAACATACCGATGAAGGAGTGGCTCAGCGTCTCCGCGGGCGACCAGTTCACCCTGCTCCTGACGCGCGAGTACATCGCCAGCTTCAGCGGCAACTACCCCTATCCTTGGAACACCAATAATTGGACAGAGGACATGATCTGGGCGCGCGAGTACTGGAATCAGCCGAACACGGCGATCAACCTTCCCTCCGTCATCAACGGTCACCCCGTCGTCTACCAGGCGCTCCCGTTTAACTGGTTCGACCACGATCTTTCGACGTCGATCAAGTACTTTGGCGCGGTCTCGCAGACCCGATTCTGGGACGACCGGCTGAACATCACGCTGGGTGCCCGGCACGACCAGTACAACAGCGACCTGCTCCAGAGCGTGCGGCCTCCGTACGGCCTGCCCTATCCCGAGGGCCACAGCTTCGAGAACGACGTGGGGTACACCTACGACGCCGGCGTGGTGGGCTACTTCACCAAGACGCTCGCCGCGGTCTACAACTTCTCGGAGAACCTCCAGCCGATCGGCGGCGGCATTGCGCCCAGTCTGGCCGGAACCACGTTCGGCGCCGCGACCGGCAAGTCGAATTCTATCGGCCTGCGCTTCTCGACGGACGACGGCAAATACTACGTCACAACCGACTACTACAAGGACGTGTCCCACGGGCTGATCACCAATGACAGCATCGGGATCCAGGGCATCTGGAACGACTACTACAAGGCGGGCGGCACGGCCACCGACATCGGCCCGGCCGGCCAGCTGACAGGAACTCCCCCCAACTACCAGACCCAGTTCAATTACGCGGACACGGAGGACCTCCAAGACAGCGGATACGAAGTCTCGGTCGTCGCGAACCCGACGCCGAACTGGCGCTTCCAGGCCAGCTATGCCGTTCCGAAGTCGGTCGAGAACAATGACCTTCCGGGCAGCAGGGCCTACTTCGCCGCGCACCTGACCGAATGGTCGACTATCGCGAACGGCGGGACGACGCTCGACGGCAACGTGAAGGAGGACCTCACCAACGCTGAGCAGGAACTCAACAATACGGCGATCGCGGCCACCAACTCAGGCCTCGTCAAGTCGACGTTCAACCTCGTGGCCGCCTACACGTTCACCGACACCTGGGCAAAGGGCTTCACGCTGGGTGCAGGCGCCACGGCTCTCGGCGCGCAGGAGACCTCAACGGGCGGCACGCTCTACTCGCCGGCGTACACGACCTACATCGCATTCCTGAAATACGAGACCGTCTACTACG
>CAYNLL010000128.1:5324-8318 GCA_964398015.1 uncultured Opitutaceae bacterium
GGCAGGAAGTTCCATGTGGTGTATCAGTTCAACGTGGACAACCTGACCGACAACAAGAACCTCGTGTTCACCGGATATAACACCAACGGGAGCATGTCACAGGGGTCCAACTTCTACTACCTCGACCCGCGCAAGTTCACGCTCTCGGCATCGCTGAAGTTCTGAGGCGGGACCTTCCTTCAGGAATCTCGATTCCCTTGAAACCCGGCCGGAGGCGAAAGCCGCCGGCTGGGTTTCTCGTTGAAGGGACACCCCGTCCGGGCACAGCCTGATCAGTCCCCGATGCACCCATGCCCGACAGAAGGCTGATCCCTCGCGCCTCGGGGACGGGCACGCCCCTGGGATTTCGCGCCGCCCCGGCCTCGCCCTTCCCATGGATCCCGTAACCCCGTCCTCCGGCGCCCGCACGCGGAGCAAGGGCCGGCCTTCATGGCTGGCCCGCGGCCTCCTTGTCGTGGGCGCTCCCCTCACCCTGCTCTGCGCGCTGGAGGGGGCGCTGCGCCTCGGCGGATATGGGAGGGCGACGGACCTCTTCATTCCGGATTCGAAGTCAGGGTTCTACCGGACCAATCCCTCCTTCACGGCGCCCTATTTCCCTCCGCAGTTCGACATCACGCCGCTGAACTTCCGGATCGCCCGACACAAGGAGGCGGGGCACCTCAGGGTCTTCGTTCTCGGGGAATCCGCCGTCAGGGGAACACCCGAGCCAGGCTTCGGCTTCGCCTCCCAGCTCGGCGCGCAGCTCAAGGCCGCGTATCCGGCGAAGGCGATCGAGGTATGCAACCTGGGGATGGTGGCGATCAATTCGCACGTCGTCTACCAGGCGGCCCGCGAGGCCGCCCAGTTTGAGCCGGACCTTTTCGTCGTCTACATGGGCAACAACGAGGTCGTCGGCCCCTTCGGCCCTGAATCCGCAAACCTGTCCTGGATGCCTCCGCTGGCGCTGATCAGGGCCTCGGCCTGGATAGGGCGCACGCGGACGGGCCAGCTGATCCAGGCTCTCGCCAAACGCCTGGCCGGACCCGCAAGCGGCGGTGTGCAGTGGCATGGGATGAGCACGTTCACCGGCAAGACCGTGCGCGGAGACGACCCGCGGCTCGAGGAAGTCTACCGGAACTACGAGGCCAACCTGAGGGACATCGCAGCCGTCGCTTCGCGTGCCGGCATTCCCATCGTCCTTGCGACGGTGGTCGCCAACCTGCGCGACTGCCCGCCCTTTGCCTCGGCCCACAGGGACGGGATGACGGCAGCCGAGTTGGAGCGCTGGGCGGCCCTTTACAAGGAGGGCACAAGGGAGTGGGAGCTGGGCCAGCCCGACGAGGCGGTCCGCCTCCTCACTGAGGCGCTCAAGCTCGACCCCGAGTACGCCGAGGCCCACTTCGTCATGGGCAGGCTGCGCGACGGCGCGGGGGACACGGCAGGAGCGCGCGAGCACTATCTCCGGGCCCTCCACTGGGACGCGCTCAGGTTCAGGCCCGACGGGCGCATCAACGATATCGCTCGCAGGGTGGCGTCGGATTCGGGCGGACGAGTGCTCCTGCTGGACACAGCCGTCGTGATGGGATCCGACCCCGCATCGGTCGTACCCCCCTGCGGGAGCAGTATCCTGCTCGAGCACGTGCACTTCAACTGGGACGGGAACGTGGCGATGGGCAGGATGCTCGCCGCGGAATCCGCCCGTGCCCTCTTCGGACCGGCCGCAGCGGCCGCGCCCTGGCTCGACAGCGACGGTTGCGCTCGAGCCTTGGGCTACACCGATCTCGGGCGCCTGCGAATGCTGAGGCAGATGGAGTCGATCCGCGGAAAGCCGCCGTTTACGGGCCAGCTCACCTTCGGCGAGGACCAGGCGCGGTACCAGCGCGAGATCGATCTCGCCGAGCAGCGGGCAGCCTCGGGGGAGGCCCTCGCCTCGGCGCGGGCGCTGCTTGAGGCCGCCGTGGCCGCGGCACCGCTTGACCCGGGGCTCGAGCTGCTCCTCTCGGAGCTTGAGGCGCGGGCCGGCCGACCGGAAAGGGAACTCGCGTGCATCGACCGGGCCCTTGAGCTCCTACCCCGCTCGCCGGAGCTCCTCGTCGCGCGCGCGCGGGCGCTCGGATCGCTGAGGCGCTACCTGGAGGCGCAGGACGTGATCCAGGAGGCCCTCCGCATGGATCCCTACAACCTGCCCACGTACACCGCGATGGTCGAGGTCCTGCGTCAGACGGGGGATTTCGAGCTGGGGCAGAGGCTCTTCACGGAGGCGCTCGCCCGCGCGCCGGGCAGCGGGTTCATCCGTCTGGCCCATGCCGACCTGCTCTTCTTCCACGGCGACAGGGACGAGGCTGTGCGCGAATGCAAGGACGTGCTGGCCCGCGAGCCCGAGAACACCGACGCCCTTCGGCGCCTGGTCTCGCTCTTCGAGGGAGAGGGCCGCGCTGACGAGGTCTTCGCGCAGAGGATGGCGGCCCGGTCGACCCAGCCCATGAATTTCGAGAACAATCTCGCCCTCGCCAGAATGTTCGAGTCGCGCGGCGACGAGGCGGCCGCCTCTGACTGCCTGAGCGCGGCGGCGGCGAGCGGCCCCGCCACCGCACAGGCGCACCTCTTCATCGCCCACCACCTGAGCACGCTGGGCAGGCATGCCGACGAGAGGGTCGAGCTCGCCCGCGCGAGGCGCCTGGCCCTCATCTTCGGGGACGGGCCCCTGGCGCGGAGCATCTCGGAGATGATGCCCTAGCGTCAGGACGCCCTGCCGGCAGCCCCTCAAGGAGGGGGCAAAAGGGGCCCGATGGTCCGCGCAGCCTCAGCCCGTGGAGGCGCCGGGTGCGGCAAAGACCACGGTTCGATCCTTGACGGTCAACTCTTGCTCCTTGATGAGGTCGGTCACCGCGGCATCGATCGACTTGAGCGTGAGGGGCTCATACTTGGGGTCCACATCGTCCCGGAGCTCGTGATCGCGAAGCTGCTCCACAAGTTCACTCAGGCTCAAAGAACTCACGCCTTTGCGCCGATTGA
>CAYNLL010000129.1:0-8289 GCA_964398015.1 uncultured Opitutaceae bacterium
GGGCCTCCTCGTGCTCCCGTTCCAGTTCCACGACTACATCGAGCCCGAGCGCGAGGAGCTGAGCTGGCTCTTCATTACCTTTGACATGATCGACGCGGCGCCGCTCCAGCCGCTCAAGTTCCGCCCGTTTGTCCTCACCCCGGTCGTCCGTCAGACGTGCGCGGAGCTCGTGGAGGCCTACCTCACGCGGGGCGAGGGGGACCTGACCAGCCTGCTGCTTTCGGTGCTCCTGCAGAGGATCCGCCAGGCGGAGCCCATCCTGCGCAGGCACCACAAGCCCCCCGTCGCGCAGGGCCTGATCATGCAGGTCAACCAGCTGGCGCAGAGCCGGGAGGACCCGATGAGCGTGAAGGAGATCGCACGCTCGCTGGGAATCAGCTCGAGCCACCTGAGGGCGCGGTTTCGCGCCTCGTGCGGCGTGAGCCTCGGGCGCCACCTTCGCAGGCTCAGGCTTGAGAAGGCCTGCGGCCTCCTGCGGTTGAGCCAGCGGCGGGTGACGGAAATCGCCGAGCTCTGCAATTTTACGTCGATCTACAGCTTCAGCCGCGCCTTCCACACGGCCTACGGCGTGTCGCCGATGGCGTACCGGCACGGCGACCGGGCGCGGAAGACCGCGGGCTAGGCGTCTCAGCCAAGCTTGCCCAGGCGTCCCGCGATGTCGGCGCCCAGACGGGCCACGAGCGAGGCGGTCAGCTCCGCGACCGAGGGGCCGCCGTCGCGGATGACCGGGGTGAGGTCCAGCGCCCAGGTGATCCCGCTGAGGTTGTCCGTGGCATGGGAGGTGTGGAAGGTGGCGTTGGCGAGGCGACGGCCCACCGCGGCCAGGTCATAGCGCTTGCCGCCGCTCACCTGCGAGTCGAACACGGTCAGGAGCTTCAGCGCGAGCTCGGGATGGCGGCCAGTGTCCAGAGCGACCTTGTCGGAGTCGAGGAGCCAGTCGAGGTCGCGCCACACCTCGCAGCCGAGGACCCGGGCAGGCCTGCGCTCCGCAGGAAGGGAGCGGATCGCCTTGAGCGCCCGGAGAAGCACGGCGATGTGCGTGTCGTGCTTGTCGGCGGGGTTGTGCAGGAAGACGACCTGCGGCTGGCACCCGTCCAGGATCTGCGCGAGATCCTGCGCGACCCCCGGGTGGCCATGGAGCTTCACGTCGGCGCTCGCGTGCGAGAGCTGAATCTGGATCGCATAGCGCCCCAGCCGCGCGGCCTCGCGCTGCTCCTCGCGCCTGACTCCGAGCATCTGCGCGTCCGTGTACGAGGCGTAGGCGCCGGCCCGGGGCGAGCCGGCCCCATTGGTCACCACCACGCCGCCAAACGCCTTCCCGGGCTGGTCGAAGCAGTCGCTGATGCCCGACTGGGCCATGATCTCGATGTCGTCCTGGTGGGCGGCAATGCAGAGGTGCGTCACGCTCCTGAGCGCCTGCTCGGGCGTGTGCGCCGCGTTGGGGACGAAGACGTCAGCCTGCGGGTTTGAGAATTTCATGACAGACTATCTGGAATTTGCGCCTGCCGCGTGCGAGCCAACAGTTTCGCCGATGGAGGGCAGGCTGGCCGCCGCGATCGCCTGGCCGTGGCGCTTGTCCTTCTCGTCGGGCATCCGGACGCGGGTGCGCGAGGCGACCGCAGGGAACTCGGCGGCGAGCACCTCGCGGGCCCTGAGAAGGATGCGCTCGCCGCCCGAGCCGGAGGTCACGCGTCCCATGACGAGGACGTGGCGCAGGTGGTAGAAGTCGGCGTAGTGCCCGATCGAGTAGCCGAGGTAGGCGCCCACGGTGTCGTAGATCTTCTCGGCCCGGGGGTCGCCCGTGGCCATCGCGCTCTGGACCGCGATCAGGCGGTCCGGGGCCGGCATGGCGGGGTCGAAGGAGAAGCCGGCCTTGTCGGCCAGGCGAGATATGGCCTGCTGCGAGAGGTACTGCACGCCGCATCCGGTGTCGCCCGACCACTCGTCGGACGGCGCGCCCGGGCGATAGTCGATCGGGGCGAACGAGAGCTCGTTGAGCCACGGCGTGATGTCGCCGCCCGGCCTGACGTAGCCGCCGGCCTGGCTCGTGCCCATGGAGATGCCGAGCACCGCGTTGTCGCCGAGCGACATGGATCCGGCGAGCGCGGCGACCTCCCCGTCGTTCGCCACCACGAAGGGGACGCCGCCCCAGCGCTCCTGGAGGGTGAAGAAGAGGCGGCGGATGTGGCGCTCGAAGGCGTCCGGGGGAACGCCCCGGAAAATCGAGGCGACGCGGACCTCGTTGTTGACGTACACTCCCGCGGCGCTTCCGCCAATCGCGTCGACGCGGGGGAGGTGTGCCGCCGCCTTCAGCAGCGAGTCGTGGATGCCCTCGATGTGGTAGGAGGGGTCCTTCTGGAAGTAGGGGTCCCACGGCGTCTCCTCGGAGAATACGACCTTGCCGTCGATGACGGCGGCGGCCTTCCGGTCGCTGCCGCCGATGTCGAAACCGATCCTGCAGCCGTCGAGGTGCCGCCCGAATCGGACCCCCGTGTTTCTCTCCTCGGGCAGGTCGGCGATCTCCGCCGCCTCCACCCTGAAGGGACGACCATAGACCCTCTCCCCCATGAAGGCGTAGTCGAAGGAGCGCTCGCCCTCGGGACTGTAGACGGAGGCGAGGTAAGCCGCGACCTCGGGGGCGCCGGCGACCCGCACGGTGCACCCGCCCTTTTGCCAGAGCAGGAACTTGAGGAGCCGCTCGGCGTACCGCAGGGTGAGGGCCGCCGAGGGATGAGCGGCGCTCAGAATGGTGCTCTGGTGGCGCGACGTCCCGGCGTTGGGGCGCACGAGCACGATGACCAGCGGCCTCGCTCCCGGGTCCGTGCTCACGAGCGCGCGGTAGGCGCGATTCCACAGGGCGGCCGGGATGAAGTCTGGGTCGAGTGCTGGGCTGAGAAAGGGGGTAATCTTTAGCATGAACGACCGAGCGTTGTGCGCAAATGGGATCACTGGCCGATCAGCGCCCGTTTCTTGGCTCGATGTGCACCCATCGTACAGCGTCAAACTCGGATAAAAAATGGCACAATCGACGATGTTTTTAACGAAAATGACAATTCGGCGGGCCCAGATCGCGCTTGCGGGGCGCGGCGGCGCGCCGCCCCGCCCTCCGGCCGAGGTGCCCGCGGGGCCGCGGGAGGCGCGACTGGACGCAAGGGGGTTGGTGTGCAACCTTGCCCCATGCAACTCTCGGGAATTCACCACCTGACGGCCGTCACGGCGGATGCCTCCATGAACCATCGGTTCTACACGGGGACGCTCGGGCTGCGTCTCGTGAAGAAGACGGTCAACCAGGACGACGTGTCGGCCTACCACCTCTTCTACGCGGACGGGAAGGGTTCGCCGGGCACGGACATCACCTTTTTCGACTGGCCGGCGCCGCGCGAGCGGCGGGGGACGCACAGCGTGGTGCGCACGGGCTTCCGCGTCGCGAGCGAATCCAGCCTGAGATGGTGGGAGGATCGCCTTGCGGCGAAGGGGGTGCTCCTTTCCCGCAGGTCGGATCGCGACGGCAGGCCGACGACGGAATTTGAGGACGGAGAGGGCCAGCGGCTGAGCCTCGTGGTCGAGGCGAAGCCCGCCGTCGAGCCGAGCGTGTGGGCGAGGAGCCCGGTTCCCGCCGAGCACCAGATCCGGGGCCTCGGGCCGATCACCCTGAGCGTGCCGAAGCTGGGCCCGACCGACCGCGTGCTGACGACGGTGATGAACATGAGGGGTGTTCGCCGCTATTCCGGGGAGGGTTCCGCGGAGGTGCACGTGTACGAGATGGGTGAAGGCGGACCCTCCGCCGAGCTGCACGTCGCCGTCGAGCCTGGCCTGCCGATCTCGCGCCAAGGCGCGGGCGGCGTGCACCACGTTGCGTTTCGCACCACGGCGAAGGACTACGGCGCGTGGGCCGCGAGGCTGGTCGAGACAGGGATGCCGTCGAGCGGCCCCGTGAACCGGTATTACTTCCAGAGCCTGTACTTTCGCGAGCCGAACGGGATTCTCTTTGAGATAGCCACCGACGAGCCCGGGTTCGCCGTGGACGAGGCGCAGGATGCCATGGGGGAGCGCCTCGCTCTGCCGCCGTTTCTCGAGTCCCGCCGCAAGGAGATCGAGGACGGCCTCAAGCCGCTCTCGTAGCGCCGGGTCTGCAGCCCCGGAAGGGGCTTCTCGGTCCGTTCGGATCCAGGTTTGGCTCAGTTTGTTTGTATATTATTTATGATTAATAAATTATGTTGTTTCTCATATGGCGGACGCATGGGTTCGGACCTTCGATCGTGCCTCGTGCCTCCGCTGTTCATATAGATTGTAAGCTCTTCTAATGAGAGTAATATACCCCCGTAGTTGTAACCCGGTTGCATGAAGGCCTTTTCTCCCGTTCAGCGAGGCCCCCTTCGCGACAGATTATCGCGTTGTCCCACGGGCTGCGGTGTGCGCCGGCTGCTCGGCCTCGGAGTGCTCGCCCTTTCGTATTGCCTTTCGGGGGCAGCCGCCCGGGCGGCCGCCGACATCTGGATCAGCACGTCTTCGGGCCTCTGGGGCACTGCCGGCAATTGGAGCGGGGGCGTCGTTCCCACGAGCACGAGCACCGTCACGTTCGACAATGCCACCGGCCTTGACACGTCGATCACGCTCGTGTCGGCGGCTGCGGCGAAGTCGCTCACGTTCTCCGCGACCGGGGGCGCGGCCTACACCTTTGACACGGCGGCCACTGTGAATGTCGACACGCTCACCCTCGGCAGCGGAATCACCAACTCCGACACCAAGACCCAGGTGTTTTACAACGCCTTCGTGGCGTCAGCGTCGCAGACCTGGGCGGCGACATCGGGCGGCCTGGATTTCTACGGAAATGTGGGCCTGGGGACGGGCGCCACGGCCGCCACGCTGACGGTGAACGGGGCCGACGCGGTTCTCATCTCGGGCGTCATTTCAGATGGGGGCACGGCGGCCGGCAGCCTGAAGTACTCGGGGACGAGCGTCCTGACGCTCTCGGGGGCCAACACCTACACCGGGACGACGTCCGTGGCCAGCGGCGGCACGATCCTCGCGGAGAACAGCACGAGCCTCGGCACGGGTGCGACGACCGTGGCGAGCGGAGGCACGCTGGGCTTCGAGGGAGGCGTCACCGACAGCAAGGCGGTGACCGTGAGCGGCGCCGGCGTGGCCGGATCGGCCGGGGCCCTTGAGAGCCTTTCCGGGAGCAACACCGTTTCCGGCGCGGTGACCCTGGGCGCGGCGGCCACGATTGGAGCCGCCTCGGGCCAGACGCTCGCCATCGGGGGCACGCTCGCGATCAAGACCTTCGGCCTGACGCTGGGCAACGCCACGGGGACGGGGACGGTTGACATCACCGGCCAGATCACGGGCACGACGGGCACGCTCACCGCCGCCGACGGCACGACCGTGCTGTCGGGCGCGGCGGCCTCCACCTACGCCGGGGCCACGACCGTCGACTCGGGCGCAACCCTCGTCGCCGCCGCCAACGGCGTCTTCGGGACGACCGCCGGCTCCACCACGGTCGACAGCGGCGGCACCGTCGGCTTCGAGGGGGGCATCACCTATTCGACCGCCGAGGCGGTCACGCTGAACGGGACCGGTGCCGGCGGCGCGGGAGCGCTCGCAAACCTCTCGGGGAACAACAGCTTCGCCGGGCCCCTGACGCTCGGCTCCAGCTCGACTATCGCGGCGGCGACCGGGACGCAGCTGACGCTTTCGGGAACGGCAGCGCTCGGGGGCTTCAACCTGACGTTCGGCACCGGCTCGTCGGCGGGCACGGTCGACACGAGCGGTGTCATCAGCGGCACCGGCAATGTCACGGTCGCCGGCGGCACGGCCCTCCTGGGGAACACGGCCAACACGTACGTCGGGACGACCCAGGTTGACGCAGGCGCCACGGTCCAGGTCGCCGCAGGGGGCTCGCTGGGCAATGCGTCCAACGGCGTCATCCTCGACGGCGGCACGCTGCAGGCCACGGGCACGGCCACCTTGCCGCCACCCACGGGATCACGCTGACGCCCGGCGGCGGCGGCGGCACGATCGACACGCAGGCCAACGCCGTGACCATCAGCGGCGTCATTGCCGGGACCGGGAGCGATCCCCTCACCAAGGCGGGCTCGGGAACGCTCACGCTAGGGGGGGCCAACACGTACGCCGGCGCCACCAACGTCAGCGCCGGGGTGCTCGCCTTCTCCGCGGCGAACTCGCTCAGCAACAGCTCGCTCCTGACGGTGTCGTCCGGCGCGACCGTGTCGCTCGCCGGCTTCAGCGAGTCCGTGGGCGCCCTGGCAGGCGCGGGCACGCTGGCGCTGGGGTCCGGGGGCAACCTGACGCTTACCAACGGCTCCGGGCTCTTCTCGGGATCCTTCACCGGGAGCGGGTCGCTGACGCTCAACACCGGGTCCTCGCTCGTCCTCGGTGCGAACATGAGCGCGTCCGGCGTGAACCTGACGCTTGCGGGGGGCTCGCTTTACCTCAACGGCACCACGTCGACCTTCGGAACGCTCACCCTCATGGGCAACTCCGTCATCGATTTTGCGAATGCGAGCGCCTCGACACTCAACCTGACGAACCTCAACCTGAACGGGTTCTCGCTGACGGTCGACAGCTGGGAGAACGGGGTCGACTACTTCTACACACAGGGGTTCACCGGCGCGACAAAGGACACCCGCGGGACGGCGCCCGAGATCCTGATCACGTTCCAGGGCTTCTCGGCCAACAGCACCGTCTGGCAGTCGAGCGACCTCCAGATCACCCCGACGCCGGAGCCCGCGGCGTATGGCGCCGTCCTCGCGGCAGCCTGCCTAGGGTTTGTCTGCGTGGCGCGCCGTCGCGCAAGGGCCGCGCGGGACTAGCACGCGCCGCTGGCCTTGGGTCAGTCGGTCTCCTCTACCGTCACGCCGGTCTCGAGCGTCTGTCCGCCACCGCCGCTGAACAGGCCCTTGACGGGGCTGACGTCGAAGAAATCCCTGCCACGGGCGATCACGATGTGCCCCGTCCCGACGAAGCACGCGTTGGTGGGGTCGTAGTCCACCCAACCCGTGCCGGGGATGAACGCCGAGACCCACGCGTGTGAGGCGTCGGCGCCGATCAGCCGCGGCTGGCCCGCGGGCGGCTTGGTGAGCAGATACCCGCTCACGTACTCGGCCGGCAGCCGGCGCTGGCGAAGGCAGCTGATCAGCAGGTGCGCAAAATCCTGGCAGACGCCCCGCCGCTCCTCGACGACCTCGGCGAGGGGCGTCGATATCCTCGTCGCCTCACGATCGAAGACGAACGCGCGGCTGAAGCGCTCGCCCACGGTCCCAAGCCATTCCATCGCGGGCGTGTCCGGCGCAAGGTCGCCCGCGAGCTCCAGGGTGAGGGCGCGCGCCTCCGGCAGCAGCGGCACCAGTGGCGACGCGTGCAGGAACTGCTCCAGCGCGAAGTCGTCCTCCACCACGGCCTTCTCGACCAGGGCTGAAACCTCGTCCATCGCGGGCGTCAGACCGGCCATGGGAAGGACGGGCTCCTCGCGGCGCACGATGCTCCGGCTCGTGACCGACAGCTCGTGGTGCGGCTCGCGCAGCGTGAAGACGTGCTGCTTGTTGCCGAAGTAGTCGAAGCGCGACGTCAGGTCCACCGGGTGCGGCGCGACGCGCAGCTCGAACGCGTCGCAGTGCTGCACCTTCTCGTTTCGGGGCTGCAGGTGCAGGGACTGCCACGCGGCGCTCGCGGTCGAGACGTGCGCGTAGCGGGTCGTGTGGATGACGCTGTAGCGGGGCATGGCGGCGCTAGTACCCCCGGACGGCCCCCGGCACGTCGGAGTGGCTGAAGTAGACCTGCGTCAGGCGCTCGTTGAGTTCGGTGAGGATGGACTCGGCCCCGGAGAAGAACTCCTGGGCGAGGCGGGGGTTCGCGGCGAGGAGCGCCGGGTCGACCAGCTTGGTGCTGCTGACCAGGCGGAACGCCGTCGCGCGCAGCGCCGATACCGCCCGCGGGGCGAGCTCCTCGGGCAGCGCCGCCATGTGCTCTGCGATCTGCTCGGCCTGGAAGCGGAGGCCCCGCGGGTTCTCCGGCGCACCGATCATCCACGCGAGGATCGAGGCCGGCTGATAGACGCCGTGGTAGATGCTCCGGTAGGTGAAGAGGCTGTCGGTGAAATGCAGGAGGGTCTGCAGCCGGAACTCGCTCAGGGGCGCCGCGGCCTCGCCTGGGGCCCGCTCGGGCAGCAGGAACTCGTCCGCGAGAAAGACGATGAGCCGGGCGCGCTCTATCCTGCGCCCGAGCTTCATGAAGCGCCACCCGGTGTCGTGGGCCAGGGTCTCCGTGCCG
>CAYNLL010000130.1:0-8278 GCA_964398015.1 uncultured Opitutaceae bacterium
TCGTACAGGGCCGCGGCTTCAGCGACCCGTTCGACGGGGGCACCGGCGCCACGGCATGGGTCTCCCCGCTCCCGGCCTGGGTGGAGGCCGCGGTGTTCCTTCCCCTGGGAGCCAAGACCCCGGCCGCCGCCGCCGCGCTGCTGGTCCTCTCCGTTCTGGGCCTGGCCGCAGCCCACGCCCTCCTCGTCTCGGCGCTCGAGCCGTTCGGGGCGTGGGCGAGGGGCGCGTCGTCGGCCGCGTTCCTGGCCTACTGCGTGCTCGTGCCCGGGAACCCCCTGGGGCTGCTGAGCGAGGCCTGGCTCGACATCCTGCTCTCCGCGGCGCTGCTCTGGGCCGCCCTGAGGGTGATGCGCCAGCACGACGGGCGAGGCGCGGCGGGGCTGGTCGCCGTGGCGCTCCTGGCGCCGCTCGACAACGCGGGCCTCGCGCTCTCGACGGGGATCGTGGTGCTGGCCCTGGCGTGGCGCCGGCGCCGCGACCGCCGGACGCTGTGGGTTGCGCTCGCCGCGGCCGCGGCCGCGGCCCTCGCCGTCGGCGCATGGACCGCCCGCAACGCCTCCGCGCTCGGGCGCTTCGTCCCCCTCAAGTCGAACTTCTGGTTCGAGCTGCACCTGGCGAACGTCGACTCCCCGGACGGGCTGCCGCGCATGGAGACCGTCCTTCGGGGCCTGCCGTTCTTCGACGTCGCCCAGTTCAACCGGTACGCGGCCCTGGGCGAGGCGCGCTACGTGGACACCTTCCGCGCCCCGTCCCTTGCGGCCCTGCGCGCGGACCCGCTCCACTTCGCGGGCAACATCCTGCGGCGCGCCGCCAACGCCGCCGTGTTCTGCAGGAGGGAGGGCGGCGGCGCGTTCACCCGGGCAAGCTTCGGCCCGGCGGACACGGCGCGCCTGGCGGCCTCCGGCGAGCTGATCCCCGTCGGCCCGGACGAGGCGCTCTGGGCGCGGATCGACGCGCCCCCCGCGGCCGAGCTCGAGCGCCTGCGCGCGCTCGGCCTTCGCGACGGGGCCGCCGCGGTGCGCGACTGGTCGCAGAAGCGCCTCGAGTACGACGACGAGTTCCGCGGCGCCCTCGCCCTGGCGACCGGCTTCCTGACGGCCGGCCTTCCCGTCGCCGCGCTCCTCCTGGCGGCCCTCCTCGGGGGCGGCCGCGTCCCCCCGCCGGCCGCATGGGCTGCCGCCATCGGGATCGGGATGCTCCTGCCCTTCGTGCTCGTGAACCACAACGAGCGCCACCAGTTTCCGCTCATCGCGATGCAATCCGTGCTCATCGGGGCCTTCGCCCAGGCTTGCGCCGGGCGCCTCCGGGGCCCATCTCCCGCACCATGAAAAGAACCCTCGTCACGCTCGCCGCCGCCGCGGTGCTCGGCCTGTACTGGTGGATGGCCACGAGCGTGTCCGACACGATGTGCACGACGGGGGACGAGATCGCCCACCTGACGGCGGGCTACTCCTACTGGAAGACGGGCGACTACCGCCTCCAGCCCGAGAACGGCAACCTCCCGCAGCGCTTCGCCGCGCTGCCCCTGCTGCGCAAGGACCTTAAGTTCCCCACGCTCGAGCAGGACGCCTGGAGGATCTCCGACGTGTGGGACATGGGCTTCCAGTGGTTCTACACGCAGGGCAACGACCTGGCGGACATGCTCCGCGAGGGCCGGCGCATGATCGCGCTCTTCGGCGTCGCCACGGGCGCCCTCGTGTTCCTCTGGTGCCGCCGGCTCCACGGCGACAAGGGCGCCCTCCTCGGCGCGGCGCTGTTCGCGTTCTGCCCGACCATGCTCGCCAACGGGGCCCTCATCACGAGCGACATGACGGCCACCTGCATGTTCCTGGCGGCCGTGACGGCGTTCTGGGCCCTGGCCCACCGGCTCTCGCCGGTGCGCCTCGCGGCGTTCGGGCTCGCCCTGGGGCTCCTGTGCGTCGCCAAGTTCTCGGCCCCGCTGATCGCGCCCATGTGCGCGATCCTGTGGGCCGTCCGCGTCGCCGGCGGCGGCGCGCTCGAGGGGGCGCGGCCGTTTCCCGCGCGGATCGAGGGCCGCGCGAGGGTCGCCCTGGCGCTCGTCGCGGCGACGCTCGCGGCGTGCGCGCTCGCCATCGTGGTCATCTGGGCCTCGTACGGCTTCCGCTACGCGATGTTCAGGCACTTCGAGCCGAACCGCGTGCGCTCCCTCGTCGGGTGGGACGTGCTCGAGGACCAGGGCGGGCCGGTCGTCCCCATCCTGCGCTTTGCGCGCGAGCACAAGCTGCTTCCCGAGTCGTACATCTACGGGTTCGCCCACACGTACAGGTTCTCGCTCTACCGCAAGGCCTTCCTGAACGGGGACTACAGGAGCTACGGCTGGGTGCAGTTCTTCCCCTACACGACCTCCGTCAAGACGCCGCTCGCCCTCTTCGGCCTGATCGCCCTGTCGGCCCTGGCCGCGTGCCGCGGCAGGACCGCGCGCGAGTGGCGGGGGCGCCTCTATGCGTGGGCCCCGCTGCTCTCCTTGTTCTGCGTGTACTGGGCGTTCTCGCTCACGAGCCACCTCAACATAGGGCACCGCCACATCATGCCCGTGTACCCCGTCCTCTTCGTGATGGCCGCCGGGGCGGCCGCCTGGGTCACGTGGCCGCCGCGCTGGACCGGCGCCTGCGTCGCCGCGCTAGCCGTCTGGTTCGCGGCCGAGTCCGTCTGGATACGCCCGCACTACCTCGCCTACTTCAACGAGCTCGTCGGGCCGCGAGACGCGTGGAGGCACGTCGTCGACAGCTCGCTCGACTGGGGCCAGGACCTGCCCTCCGTGAAGGCGTGGCTCGACGAGCACCCCCAGCAGGGGCCCACGTTCATCGCCTACTTCGGCTCGGGCGACATCAAGTACTACGGCATCGACGCCACGCGCGTCGGCGACGCGAACTTCGACTTCAGGCCGCGCAAGCAGGCCCTCTTCTCGGGCGGGCTGTGGATCATCAGCGTGACCCTGTTCCAGCTGGACTACACCGAGGCGCGGGGCGCGTGGGACGTCGCGAAGGAGCAGCGCTACCGCTCCCTCCTCGCGCACGTGCTGGACCTCGCGGCGAAGGGCGAGAAGCTCAGCTACCACGACGGCATGCAGCTTGAGACCTACCAGTTCGCCCGGCTCTGCAGCTACCTGCGGGGGAAGACGCCGGTCGCCCAGCCCGCCTACACGTTCCTGATCTACAGGCTGACGGACGAGGAGGTCGCGAGGGCGCTCTACGAGCCCATCGCGCTCAGATGAGGACCCGCGCCCGCCACGCATGGATCCTCGCGGCGGTGGCCGCTCTGCTGGGGCTCCACTTCGCGATGGCGGTCTCAAGCAAGCTCGGCGAGAGCACCACCTCGGACGAGCTCGTGCACCTCACGGGCGGCTACACCTACTGGGCCTTCAACGACTACCGGCTCCAGCCCGAGAACGGCAACCTTCCCCAGCGCTGGGTGGCCCTGCCCACGTGGATCCGCGGCGCGAGGTTCCCGACGCTCAACCAGCCCTACTGGCGCCTGAGCGACTCCTGGGTCATGGGGCACGAGTTCCTCTACGAGACGGGCGAGGACCATTTCCCGCGCCTGATGGCCGCGCGCGCGATGACGGCGCTCTTCAGCGTGGCCCTGGGGGCGCTCGTCTTCTGCTGGTCGCGGCGGCTCTTCGGCACCGCGGGCGGGTTCACCTCGCTGGCGTTCTTTGTCTTTTGCCCCACCCTCCTCGCCCACGGGGCCTACGCGACCTCCGACGTCTGCATCGCGCTCTTCATGCTGGCCTCCGTGGGGGCCTGGTGGCGCCACCTGAACACGCCGGGCGCCGGCCCCTTCGTCCTGAGCGCCGTCCTCTTCGGGCTCGCCTGCGTCGCGAAGTTCTCCGCGATCCTCCTTGTGCCCATGATGGCCGCGTGCGCGCTGGTCTACGTCGCCTCGCGGCGCGGGGAGTATGGCGCGATCGCCCTGTCCTGCCTCGGCCACGCGGCGGTGGCGTGCGCCGTCATCTGGGCCTTCTACGGCTTCCGCTACAGCGCGTTCAACCCGGCGCTTCCCCCGGCCGACCAGTTCATCGAGTCATGGCAGGAGCTCTACCTCCACACCGGGTGGCAGGGGCGCGTGATCCGCGCCCTGGCGGGGATCCACGCGCTGCCCGAGGCCTTCCTCTACGGGGCGGCCTACGTCGCGCAGACCTCGCAGACGCGCGCGGCGTTCCTGAACGGCGAGTACAGCCTCACGGGCTGGAGGACCTTCTTCATCTGGGCCTTCGCGCTCAAGTCCACGCTGCCCTTCATCGCGGCCTGCGGCTGGTCCCTGTGGCTGGTGGCGCGCTCCATCGCGCGCAGGGGCGCCGACGCGGCGGGGCGCCTCGAGGAGGCCCTGCCCTTCACGCCGCTCGCGGCCCTCTTCGCGGTCTACTGGGCCTTCTCGATCACGAGCCACCTGAACATCGGCCACCGCCACCTCCTTCCCGTCTATCCCGTGCTCTTCATCCTCACCGGCGCCCTCGGCCGGGTGTTCACGCGGCCCCTCGGAGCGGCATCGCTCCTCGCCGCGGGCCTCGTGGCGTGGCACGTCGGCGAGTCGGCCTCGGTCGCCCCGCACTACCTGGCGTACTTCAATGAGCTCGCGGGCGGCCCCGAGGGGGGCCACCGCCACCTGGTCGACAGCTCGCTCGACTGGGGCCAGGACCTTCCCGGCCTCAAGTCCTGGCTGCAGCGCAACGCGAGGCCGGGCGAGACCGCGTACCTCGCGTATTTCGGGACCGGCGACCCGGGCTACTACCGGCTGCCCGTCAAGCGCCTCTCCTACGTCAACGTCTTCCACGAGGATGAGCCGTACGTCGCCCTCGGCCCGGGCCTGTACTGCATCGGGGCCACCATGCTGGAGCAGGTCTACGGCACGGTCCGCGGCGACTGGACGATCGAGCTCGAGAAGGAGTACGAGTTCCTGCGCAGCTTTGAGACCGCGTTCGCGGCCTACGCGGACGATCCGGCCGCCAGGGCGGAGCTCAACCGCGAGCTCCCTCCCGAGAAATGGATCGCGAGCCGGGACCGGTTCCAGCACCTGCGCTTCGCGCGGCTCTGCTACTACCTGCGCGTCCGCAGGCCGGACGCGAACATCGGCTACTCGATCTTCATCTACCGTCTGAGCGCCGAAGAGGTCGCCGCCGCGACCGCGGGCTCGCTCAACGACTGGATCGCGTTGATCAGGCGAAGCGGAGAGGCGCGGTCGGGCCCCTGAGCGGGCCCCTTCGCCCCCTCCGGCGCCGGGTCGATAAACACGATCCGGCTTAGGCGCGCCAGGCGGGCGCCGAAGCGCTTCTCCGCGATCGTCTCGAGGTGGTAGCCCGCGGGCATCCTGTCGTCGGGGTCGACGCCGAAGTCCCCGTTGGCCGACGTCGGGCGGATCGCCTGCGCGACGAGCACCTCCTTGAACGTGCCCTGGCCCATGTGGTAGCGGATCTGCTCGCCCCGCTGCGACCCGACGGCGCTGATGATCGCCTCGATGTGCCAGAGGACGAAGGGGATCGTCGACTTGTTCGAGATCAGGAGCACGGGCCCGGGCCGCGACTCGATGATCTGGTGCTCCCAGTCGAGCTCCTGCATCGCGAGGTTCTCGTCGGTGTACGTCCTGCGGGCCATCGCCGGAAGCCCCCCGGTGAGCATCCACACGCCCAGGCCGGCCGCCGCGATCTTAAGCGCGGGCACCCGCCTCTCCTGGAGCCAGGCGACCAGCGCCGCCGCGAGCACCGCGAAGGCGAGGCACATCGGCAAGGCGAAGCGCGAGGCCATGAGGTCGTCGAAGCGCGCCCACCAGTAGAAGAGGAGGACGCAGAAATGGCCCGCGACGCCAGCGCCGAAGGCGAGCCCGACCAGGGCGGCCGGGCGCAGGGGCCCCGGGGCGCCCCTGCGCCGGCTCCACGCGAGCACGGGGAGCCACGCGAGGCCGGCGAAGCCGAGGAGCGAGAGGTACCAGGAGTTGCTGAGCGACGTGCCGAGGTTGAAGAGGAAGCCGAAGTCGCCCCGCAGGTTGTTGACGATGTTCGACCACCCGAAGGCCGAGGTCTGCCCGTCCTGCAGCTGCCAGAAGAGCGGCGTCGCGGCGAGGACCCTGCTGTGCCAGGCGTAGGGCACCAGCAGGAGCGGCGCGACGACGACCGGCCACGGCAGGAGGACCCTGCCGGCGCGCAGCCAGCCCGCGGCGACCACGAAGGCGACCGGGAAGATGAAGATGACCGACTCGTACCGGCTCTCCGTCAGCAGCACGGCGCCGAGGACCAGGAGCGACAGCCTGTCGTCCGAGGGCGCCCTGAGGTAGAGCACGCCCAGGCAGGCGACCAGCGCGATCATGGTGAGGTTGTGCAGGTCCATGCCGGCCCCCGTGGCGTTCTGGCCGAACAGGGGCATGGTCGCCATGAGCGCGACCGAGAGGATCGCCGGGCCGCGGCCCGCGATCTCCCGCGAGAACCAGTACAGCAGCCCGAGGAGCGCCCCGGCGCAGGCCACGTTGAGCGCAAAGAGGTTCGCGATCCTGTACCCGGTGAAGTCGTGCAGCAGCGAGACCAGGAACGGGAAGAAGTACGGCCGCTTGTCCAGGAACGTGTCGATCGACAGCCAGGTCCCGTTGATGTCGTACGCCCGCAGGATGGTGCTGACCTGCTTGGTCACGTGCATCTCGTACGCCGTCCCCTGGATCACGTACTCGTCGAAGAGGATCTTGTGCTTGAAGGGGTCGGACCAGACCGCGAAGAGGAGGCCGCCCGCAATCGCCGCGCCCGCGATCCCCGGCCTGCGGACCCAGCCCCTCCAGACCTCGGCCCTGGAGCGCGCGAGCCTGGCGGCGAAGAAGGCGAAGCCCGAGAAGACGGCGAGGATGTAGTAGTAGCCCCAGGAGATGATCATGTGCCCGGCCGGGATCGACGGCACAGCGACGTACCCGACCCAGAGCGCGGCGACCCCGCAGAGGAGGAAGAGAGCCAGCCTGGGGCGCTCGGGGGCGTTGCGGACGAGGGCGATGAACCGTCTCACGGGAGCTGCCGCAGGAAGTTCTCGAAGTAGGCCTGGCGCTGCTTCTCGATCTCGTCCTTGTTCTTCGGCACGACGTGGTCCGTGTCGGGCTTGGAGACCACGGCCGCGCCCACCCGGATCTCCTTCACCCTGCTGATCCGCGTCAGCGTGAGCAGGGCGAGGCGCTCCTCGGCCACCGGCTCCAGGACGTAGTCGGGCCCGAGGTCGTCGCCCTCGCGCAGCGTCATCTTGCCCGTGTCGGCGTCGATCGTGTAGCGCTGGAACACGTAGATGTTCGAGAACGTGTGGTTGCGCATGAAGAACACGAGCGCGTCGCGCCGCGTCGTGGCCGAGCTCACCGGCGTGGCCGAGACCTGGTGGGCGACCCAGAGGATCGAGTCGTTGTCGATCATCAGGTAGTCCTTGCGCGGCTGCTCCGCGATGAACTTGCGCCGCCACGCGGTCTCGAGCCCGGCGAGGTACTCCTGGTTGTAGGCGTGCGCCGCCATCGACGGAACGCCCTGCGTGATGATGCCGAGGACAGCCACGGCGATCAGCGTCCTCACCACGGCTGGCCTGGGGAACTGGGGAAGGACCGCCAGGACGGCGACCACCATCCACAGGTGCGCGGGCAGGCTCAGCCTGCGGATCACGGGGTCGTCGAAATGCCCCCAGAAATAGCACATCATCAGGGCGAAGTGCGCCGCAAACCCGAAGGTGAAGAACACCGTCGCGGCCGAGATGGGGCTCTCCGCCGCCAGCGTCCTGAGGCGCTTCGCGACGAGCAGCAGCAGGAAGAAGAGGGCGATGCAGCCCAGGGTGGAGAGGACGTAGGAGTTGGGCTGGTCCGTCGGCTTCCCGAAGAAGAACCCCATGGCGTGCTCCAGGTTGTTGGGCGAGTCCGGCGGGCCGATCACGTAGGAGAGCGAGAACGGCTTGGTCATCCCGGGCTTGCTCTGGAGCTGCCATGCCGTCGCCCGGATGTCGAAGATCCTGTTCTGCAGCGCGCACGTGATCATCAGCAGCGGGGCCAGGATCACGGGCCACGTGAGGATCGCCCTGGCCTCGCGCCACCAGACCCAGAGGATGATCCCCGCGACGGGGGCGAGGAAGATGGCCGACTCGTAGCGCACCTGTGCGAGCAGGAGCGCCGAGTAGCAGAAGGCCGTGAACGACGGCCCGTCGCGCAGCGAGATGAACGTGACCTTGCCCATCGAGCGCAGCGCGACCACGCGGCCCGCCACGCCGTACGTCTCGGTGTGGCTCGCCTCGAGCGCGGCCGCGTCCTGCGCGCCGTGACG